>JAYUXE010000001.1:0-2712 GCA_043753165.1 Archangiaceae bacterium
TCGGTTCGCCCGGGGGTTCTCTCGTCGGCCCTCGGGCCTTGACGGACGAAGGTGGCAGGCTCGCCCGGGCTCCGAAGGGTCTGCGACGGTGACGCGGCCGATGGGCCAGAGAAACTGGCCTGCACTGCCGCCACTGGCCGGTATTGGCGCCGGTAAGCGGCGGTTAACCAGGCCGCCGGCGAAAGAAGAACCAGACGAGACGGACTGGTCGCGGAGACCGCTAGGCGCCGCCGTCCTTCAACGAAAGCCCGAGGCGGTAGAGATCCTTCGCCGGCCACCCGCTTGCGTCGGCGACCTGGGTCGACAGCCCTTTGAGCTTCTCGCCGCGCTGCAGGCCGGTCGACAGGGCCGACCGCACCTCGGCCTCGGACCACCGCCCCGCGCCGGTGCGGCCTTCGACGACGACCACCACTTCTCCTTTCACCTCGGCGCCGGCGTAGCGCGCGACGAGCTCGGGCAACGTGCCCCGCACCAGCTCTTCATGAAGCTTGGTCAGCTCGCGGCCCACGCACGCGCGGCGCGGGCCGAAGACGCGTTGCAGCCGTTCGAGCGTCTCGCCCACCCGCCGCGGAGACTCGTACAGGACGATCGTCGCCGACAGCCCCTTCACCTCTTCCAGCATCGCGTCGGCATCGCTGGCCGTGCGCGGCAGAAAGCCGAGGAAGTGAAACCGCGCCGTCGGAAGTCCCGAAGCAGACAAGGCAGAGACGAGCGCGGTGGCGCCGGGAATCGGAATCACCCCGATGCCGCGCTCGACCGCCTCGGCGACCAGCTTCTCGCCCGGGTCACTGATCGCCGGAGACCCCGCGTCCGTGATCAGCGCGCAGTCGTCGCCCCCCGCGATGCGATCGAGCAGCGACCCCGCCCGTTCTCCTTCCGCGAATGCCGGCAGGCTTACCGTCGGTTTCCGGATTCCGTAGTGGTCGAGCAGGATCCGCGAGTGCCGCGTGTCTTCGCAGGCGATGAACTGCACGTCTTTCAACGTCTGCACCGCGCGCGCGGTGATGTCGTCGAGATTGCCGATCGGCGTCGCGACGAGGAAGAGGCGGCCGGTCATCCCCCCGCTGCTATCAAAACCCCGCGTCGAACGCGTTGGGGATGTGCTCGACCGTCGCGTTCGGCCCGCGGCCGACCACCGCCACCACGTCGAACCGCACCGGCACCCGGTCGAGCAGCCGCTGCCGCTGCAGCCAATACACCGCCGCCTTCACCACCTTGCGCTGCTTCTTGAAGATCACCGACTCGGACGGCCCGCCGAAGATGTCGGTCGCGCGGCTGCGCACCTCGACGAAGCAATGCACCTCGTCTTTCACCGCGATGATGTCGACTTCGCCGAATCGGCAGCTGACGTTGCGTTCGAGAATCTCGTAGCCGTCGCGTTCGAGCAGCGCCGCCGCAAGCCCTTCCCCGCGTTCGCCAAACTGGCGCCGCGTGTCCTGCCCCGAATTGTCCATCGCCTGCCCCCTGACGCTCTACAGCGCCAACACCGGATCCGTAGGAGCCGCAGTATGGCTGGCAGGGGTGACATGCAGAATCTGGGTCAGCGTGCCCAGGTGCTTCAGCATGCGAATCACCAGCGGCAGCTTCGCGTCGTCGAGCACGCCACGAAACGCGTCTTCGAAAATGACGGGCACCTTCGACTGCGCCGAGTACTTCTCGACCAGGGTGAGCCGAATCGAAAGGTAGACGAGGTCGAGATCCTTTCCCGGCAGCTCGCCCGCGGGCACCACGCGGCCCGGCGCATGAATCTTCGCCTTGCCGTCCTTGTCGACGTCGACGCCGTGCAGGCGGCGGTCGGTGAGCGCGGCGATGTACTGCGCGCTTCGATCTTTCAGCACGCCCCACAGGCTCGGCACGTCGGTGTTGAACAGGTCCGCGCCCAGCACCATCAGCGCCGGCACCGGGTCCTCGAAGGTCTCGGTTGGTTCCGTAGGCACCGCTTGAAATTCGTCGGCCGCAGGCGGCGCCACAGCGGGCGGAGGCGTCGCCGGGCGCCCCAGGGATTCCTTCACCTTCGTCAGCTCGCGCACGACGTCGCGTTCGTCGCGAATGTAGCCGCCCGACATCTCGAGCAGCCGGGCGGTGATCTGTTCCTGCTCGGCCTTCAGCGCTGCAGCCTGCGACAGCGCCTGCGACACCTGCGGGTCCGCCTCGAGCTCGAGCAGCCGCGTCTGCGCCGCGGCGGAGGCCGCTTCCAGCTCGGGACGCCCCGACAACCGCGCGATCAGCTCTTCGCCCGTCTCGACGTTCGCTGCCCGCAGCGCCGCCTTCACCTGACCCGAGAAGCCCGCGAAGTCGTCGGTGATCTTCTTTTCGCGCGCGGAGAACAGGTCGACCCGGCTCGACTGCCGCGCCAGCCCTTGAAGATCCTCGATGTACTTGAGCGCGGTGAGGGCCCCGAAGGTGAAGGCCGGCACGCCCAGCAGCGCGAGGTACTGCCCGCCGCCGTCGAGGAACGCGGCGACCGCGACGAGCACGACTCCGCCCACGACCGAGCCGAGAAACTTCGGGTCCTGGTGCAGCGGCGGCACCGAGACATTGGCACCGTTCTCTTCAGCAGCCAGCTTCTCGTCCTGGATCTTCTGCATCGCGTCGTCGCGCTTCTGCTGCTCGGCCGGGAAGCGCTTCACTTTCTCGAGGATGTCCGGCGGCAGGCCCAGCGACTGCGGTGTCGGCGAGGCCGCGACCGCCTGCATCGCAGCCTTCGCGCTG
>JAYUXE010000002.1:0-13907 GCA_043753165.1 Archangiaceae bacterium
GGAGCGACGGCGAGCCCGGTGACGCCCGTGATGGACGCGGCGCCGTCTTTGAGCTCGCTCAAGTTTCCGTCTTCGATGCGGAAGAGCCCCGACTCGTGCGCGATCCACGCGACGCCGTTGTCGCCGAGGGCCGTCGCTTTGAGCCCCGACGGAGAAAGCGCGTCGCGCCACGTGGGCTGAATCAGCCAGCCTGACTCAGCGACGTAGAGGCCGCGGTCGGTGGCGACGAGCGCGGTGTACGGACCCAATGGCCAGACGGTGCTCGCCGCGCCGGCAGCAACCGAGTTGCCGGGGTGCGACTCGAGCCGGCCGACGCTTCCATCGGCGCGTAAGCGGACGACGAGCCCCGTCGGGTCGATGAAGACGCCGCCGCCGCGTTCATCGGCGAAGCTGGGCGCAGCTTTCAGTGGAACAGGCGCTTCGACCTGAACGGCGTCGAAGGAAGTCGGGTTCAACGTTTCGCTTACGTTCGCGCCGCCACACGCAGCGCAAAGGACCAGCAATGAAAACTGTTTCACGAGGGTCTTCTCCCCTTCGGCCGGACGAGTCGAGAGGACGAGATTCTAGCCTCGAACCCCGGGCGAATCCCCCAATCATCCCCAGCGGAGTGGAGGTCGTTCGTCCGGGAAACTACAGGGCGTTGAGGATGCGCTCTTCGAGCTTCGACATCGACAGCGCGCCGACCTGCTGGTCGACGACCTTGCCCTTCTTGAAGAAGAGCAGGGTCGGGAAAGCGCGCACGCCGTATTGCTGCGCGACCTCCTGGTTGTCGTCGCAGTTGATCTTCACAATCTTCATCTTCCCGGCGAACTTCTGGCCAAGCGCCTCGAGGAAGGGCGCGATGGTGCGACACGGCGCGCAGGTGCTGGTGTTGAAGTCGACCAGCACGGGCTGGTCGGACTCGAGGACGTGGGCTTTGAACTCGGCATCAGAGAGATCGATTGTGTGTTTGGCCATGACGATCTGCCAGATGCGCGCCGCCTGAATGCGTTGCTAGGTGAGAATCGCTTTTAGCGGCTCGGTGCGCGTAATCGCGTAGTCGAGCTTCGCGGAAGCCAGCACGGTGGCGATGATGTCCTCGGGGAGAATCGACATGCCCTTCGGGTCGGGAAGACCTGTCGAGCGGTTGACGAGGCCCGGCGCCATGTTGATGTCGCCCGCCTTGCCGAACACCATGTTGTGCTTGATGCCGGCGCCCATGAGCAACGCGCTGCTGCTGATGTGGTGGTCGCGGCCGCCCGTGCCGTTGATGAGCGGCGTGCGGCTGAACTCGCTGAAGACCATGATGGTGGTGTGGTCCATGAAGTTGCCGCCCTTCGGGTGGGCCGAGCCGCGCAAGTCCGAGACGAGGTCGGCGATCGCATTCCAGCCCGCGCGCTGATTCGTCGCGTGCGTCAGCTGGGTGCCGAAGTGGGTGTCGAGCCCGCCGACCAGGTTCATCGACACGCACTGGCTGATGCCCTTCTTCAGCGCCGTGCCCACCATCGCCGCGCGTCCCGCCGCAGAGTCGTAGTTGATGGGCGCCGTCAGCCCGTACGCCGCACGCACGGCCGCACGTTCGGCATTCAACGCCGGCGAATCCGTCGGAACATCCGCGTAGGTGAACGACTTGTTCAGCGAGTTGCCGAGCACGGTCGCCATCTGGTTCTGTGCATCGCGGTACTGACCCACGAGCCCGCGCGTGTTGTACGCATCGGCCTCGCACGTCACCGACTGGCCGCGCAGGTTGACCAGCTGCTTCTCGATTTCCGAGTCGAGCTGCGTCGGGCTGGGCGACAGCGTGAGAATCAAATCGTTCGCGCGGCTGACCCGCAGCGCGTTCGCCGAGCCCGGGTACCGGTCGTTGTAGCTCTCGATGCCGTAGGCGATCGAAGGCACCGGGTTGGTCGGCTTCATCTGCCCGACGATTTCCGTCGCCGTCGACGAGCCACGCGCCGCGCTGCCGTTCGGCTCTTTGCCAGTCAGGAAATACCGGAAGCCGACTTCGTGCGCGACCGTCGTCATGTTGATGCCGCGGATGACGCACATCTGGTCGTAGTGTTCGGCAAGCCGCCCAATCGCCGGGCCGAACTTGATGTTGCTGGGGCCCGCGCCCGGCTTCTCGGCAGGCGTCACCACCTGGGTCGGAAAGCTCGAGTCATTCGACAGCAGGCTGTAGCCCGGAAGAATGCGCGTCTCGCTGACACGGTCGGGCGTGAAGACGTTCGGGTCGCGCGGGTCGAGCGACAGCAGCACGTCCCACCCGCCACCGAAGTAGAGGAACACGAAGCAGCGGTCGGCCGGAGCGAGGTTCGCTGCATCCGCGAACGCACGAAACGGCAGGGCCCCGAGCAGCGAGGCGCCACCAAACGCGGCGCTGGCCTTGAGGAAGTTGCGGCGTTCCATCTGGAGCTGGTCTTTTTTCATGGGTCGTTCGCTCCGTTCAGTAGGTGATGAACCGTGGGTCCGTCATCATCGCGATGCAGATCGCGCCCCACGCTTCCTTCTTCTTGTTCGCCACCTGCGCCCGCGCCGCCATGGTGAGGAAGCTGCTCGACCAGGTGTCGAGCTCGGCGCCACTCAGCGGCTGGCCCCACATGCGCGTCGACAGGTAGACGAGGTTCTTCTTCGCGGTGGCGGCATCAATCTTCGAGAAGTCGGTGAGGGTCGCAGGCACTTCAGGCGACAGCACGCGGTTCTCGGCGAGCGGCGTCGTCAGGTCGGCCGCAGCTGCCGCCGTGCAGACCTCACGCGCGCCGTCTTCGAGGAACTTCGCGAACACGAGGTTCGGCTCGGTGGACTCGGCGTTGACGAGCGCGAAGTCGGCCTTGCCCAGGGACGCGGCGAGGCTGTCGATCTGGCTCCACTGGCGGCCGGTGGTCGTCTGAATGCTCGCCTTCAGCTGCGCGACCGTGATGCGGCGGGGCGCGCGGCCGACGTGGCCGCCCTGCAATTCCGGGTCGGGCAACGGGATGATTGGCGGGTGGTTCGACATGTCGACGGGCTTCAACGTGCCATCACGCGGCGCAGGGGTTTCCGCCGCCTTCGTGCACGCCGAGAGCACCACCACCGCTGCGATGATTGAGATGCGCATCATCAGTCGATCCTCCGGTACGCGTCGCTGGTCACCACGTGCTGGATGAGCGCCTTCAGGTTGTGGCCTTCCTTCACGAAGCTCTCGACCATCGACGTCAGGTACATGTCTTCTTCCTGGCGGGACATCGGCCGGCCGGTGAATTCCTGCCAGACGCGCTTGACGCTGCAGCGCTCGAGGTCGCCCGTCTGCAGCATGCGTTCGACCAGGAGCTTCGGGCCGCCGTTGATGTTCGGCTCTTCTTCCATCGTCCGGTACAGGTACGTCTTCAGCAGGCCCAGCGAGTTCGCGCCGTCGCCGTCGTACGCCTGCATCACGTAGTTGCCGCACTCGCCGTCGCAGTTGGTGTTGCCGGCCAGCGCGCAGTCACGGCACTTGGCGTCGTACTTCGGGAACACTTCCGGCTTGAGGAACTGAGCGTTGCGTTCACCGTACCGGCCCCAATGCGCGCCCGTGGGCTCGATGGTGGCGTGGCAGTAGTTGCAGCCGCAGCGCTTGGCGAGGTTGTTCTCGCGGTTGCAGCCGTCTTCCGGGTCGGGCGCAATCGCGTCCGCCGGAGGAACGAAGCTCTTGCAGAGGAAGGCTTCGTAGAACTGCGAGACGCGCGAACGGTACGTGGGGAAGCGGTAGAGGAAACCGGGCGTGGTGAGGACGCCCGACGCGTTCTCCGCGCGGATGTATTCGATGAACGTGTTCGGATCCGTCGCGTAGGGAATCGACGGAATCACTTCCTTGTCGGCGGGCAACGTAATCGCCAACACGCCAACGCCCTGGTTGTCTTTGTAGAAGGCCGACATCGGGCCGTTGATGAAGCTGCGGCGGGTGGTGAGGATGCTGAAGTAGTCCTCGTCGCGGCGCAGCACCGAGTCGGCGATCAGCAGCGGCTCTTCATTGATGCCGGCCAGGCGGGCGTTGTTGACGGCGCCGTTGCCGGGCTCGCAGCGGCGGAAGCCGACGCCACAACCGCACGAACGGTCGCTGATGAAGTTCGCCGATTCACACGAGGCCATCGTCGCGGGGTTGATCGGCCGAACCTGCGCTTCGATCGCGCACGAAGCGACCTGCGCTGCGCCGGTGGTGTCCCAGAACGGCGCGTCGGCCATCACCCAGCCTTCGCGCTGAATGCAGCCACGGGCCGGCGCGTACGAGCCGCGCACGCCGTTGCGAAGCGTCATGTTCAGCGTGCAGCGGTCGAGCTGCGTGTAGACAGGGTTCGCGGGCGGGTTGGGGTAGGCAAAGGCAATGACGCGGCCGTTGTTCGGGTCGAGCACTTCTTCCGTCAGCAGCGCGGTGGCCGGCTTACCCGGGTCGGGGATGCACTTGAACGGCTGCAGCGCGCCCGAGACGCGGCGCATGTCGCAGAAGTTGAGGTACTTCGCCTCGAGCAGGTTGTTGGTGACGGCCTGCGCGCAGCTGGTGGCCCCGACGAGCTGGGTGCACGCGAAGATGGTGGTGTCGTAGTCGACGCTGACGGGCATTGGCACCCCGTTCACATCGCGGCAGACCTTTGCCGTCGCGGTGCCTTCGAACTGCGGGTCCTGCTGCAGCGTGCTGTTCGTGCAGTCGTCTTGCGGGATGAAGTGGTCGCAGCCCTGGCCGTTGCGGCCGCGCAGTGCGCTGGTCGGGTTGCCGCGCTGTTCCAGGGGCTTCGCGCCATCACCCGTTTCAGTGAGCCGCGTGTCGCCGTTGTTGTAGACGCTGGCAGTGACGTTCGCCCGGAACAGAGACCGGTGGTACGTCTTCATGCGCGTGTAGAACTCTTCGCGCGTCATCAGCTCTTTGATGTCGTCTGAAGCGATCGCGCCTTTCGCGACGGTCGCGCGGTACTCGGCGATGGTCGGCGGGCGGCCCAGCATGTCGAGGTACAGCTGACGCAGCTGCCGTTCGACCGGAACGGTGCGCATCGGTTCACAGGTGTTGGACTGAGCGAGTGACGCTGCCGACGACAGCAGGACACAAGCGCAGAACAGACGGCCCAGGTGGAGCATGGTCACCTCGTGCTGATCAGCGGGGGGAACAAGACGATAGTGAGGCCCTTCGCTCCGCCTCTGCAAGGTATGAAACCGCCGCGGCAGTGGGAGAATTCGGCTGGTTACTGCAGTTTACAGGGGCCTTCAGGACCCGAAGCGGCGCTGCGCTGGGGGCTGCGAAAGCTGGCGCGATTGGGTGCAGGCGACGTCGAGGAAGGTGGTCTTTTTTCCGGTCAACACCGCGCGCAACGCCTTGACGGCACAGCGGGTTCCGAACTCGCGCCAGATCAGCGGCAGGTGCTTGAGCACGTCCTTGCCTGTGATGACTCCCTGCATCGAAGACCCCGGGGCCGCGAAGAATTTTCGGGCTTTTGCTCTGGTTGCTGATGAAAGGCAAGCTACCCGCTCCCCGAAAACATGCAGCTCTACACGGACATCGCGAAGCTGACGGAAGAAGGCCGGCCCTTCGTGCTGGCCACCGTCATCGACACGTCGGGCAGCACGCCGCAGAAGCCGGGCTCGAAGATGATTGTGCTCGAGCGGGCTGAGACGCGCGGCACCGTGGGGGGCGGAGCAATCGAGAAGCAAATCATCGACGCCGCCGTCGCGCTGCTCGCCAACGCCGAGGGCCAGACCCAAATCATCGAGACGCACCTCACCCACGACCTCGGCATGTGCTGCGGCGGAAAGATGAGGGTGTTCCTCGAGAAGCACGCCGCCGCCGCGCGCCTCTTCGTCTTCGGAGCCGGCCACGTCGGCCGCGAGCTCGCGAACCTGGCGAAGCACGTGGGCTTCAAGGTCGAGGTCATCGACGAACGCCCCGAATGGGCGCAGGCCGAACGGTTCGAGGAAGTGACGCTGACGGTGAAGCACCCGGCGGAAGTCGCGCGCGCGATGGCGGGCGGGGCAGACTGCTACTTCTGCATCACCACGCACGACCACCCGCTGGACCAGGCGTGTCTCGAGGCGCTGCTGCGAAAGCCGTTCGCGTACCTGGGTGTCATCGGCAGCCGCCGCAAGGCCGAGCGCTTCAAGATGCGGCTTCGCGCCGATGGTTTTACGGACGCGGAGCTGTCGAAGGTGCGCAGCCCGATGGGCGTCGCGATTCACGCGCTCACCCCTGCTGAAATCGCCGTCAGCATCGTGGGCGAGCTCATCGCCGCGCGGCGAAGTCCGGCGAACTACTAATTTAGTAGTAATTAGTAATAGATTGGTAGTTGATGAAGATTCCTCAGCGACCTCCGGCAGATGAAGCCGCACTCGGTGCCTACGCGAAGGTGTCCGCAGCAGCGATTTCACGCCCTGGGTACCTGCATTGGGACGAGCTGCGGCGGCGCAAGTTTCCCGCGGGCGTGTCGCCGCTCGCCGCGTGGGGAGCACTGCGGGCCGCACGGCTGGCGAGCCGTGTCGCTGCGCCATTGAAGGGCACGGACGGCGTCCTCTTCTCGTACGGACTGCCGGCGCAGCTGAGCCGGCTGCTTCACCAGACGGATGTGAGGGGTGGCTTCGCGATTGAGCAACCCGACCTGACCTGCCCCGACGCGTACTCCGTCGCTTCGCTGATCGAAGAGTCGATCAGCTCGAGCCAGCTGGAAGGGGCGGTCACCCCCACGCGCGTGGCGGAAGAGATGCTGCGCAGCGGAAGGCAGCCGCGCGACAACAGCGAACGGATGGTGCTCAACAACTACCGCGCGATGCGGCTGATCAAGACGCTGGTTGATCAGCCGCTGACGCCCGCGCTCGTGTTCCGGCTGCATCGGGAAGTGACCGCCTTGACGCTCGATGATGCGGCTTCGTCTGGTCGGTTGCGACGCGCGGATGAAGACGTCGTCGTCGGTGACCAACAGGGCACGGTCTTTCACCGGCCCCCGCCTGCGAGTGAGTTGCCCGACCGTCTGGCTGCGATGTGCGCGTTCGCGAACGAAGACCGCGAGGAGACCTTCGTGCATCCGATTGTGCGCGCGATGCTGCTTCACTTCTGGCTCGCGTATGACCACCCATTCGTCGACGGAAACGGCCGCACCGCGCGCGCCCTCTTCTACTGGGCTGCGATGCGGCACGGGTACTGGCTGTTCGAGTTCATCTCGATCTCACGTGTGCTGCTGCGCTCGCCCACCGACTACTACCGCGCGTTCCTTCACGCCGAGACGGACCACAACGACGCGACCTACTTCCTGCTGCACCAGGGCCGCGTCATCGCCGAAGCCGTGAAGGACCTGCGCGCCTGGGTCACGCGGAAATCGAAAGAAGCGACGAAGGCCCAACAGCAGATGAGAGGGCTCGCCGTTTTCAATCCGCGCCAACAGGCGCTGCTGACCGAAGCGCTGAAACATCCCGCGGGGGTCATCACGATTCAGCGCCACCAGCGCGACCACGGCATCGTCTACCAGACCGCTCGAACGGACTTGCTCGAGCTGCATCGCCAAAAGCTGATCATCCGGCAGAAGAGAGGCCGTCAGTGGGTGTTCACGCCTGCCGCGAACCTCGAAGCCCTGCTTCAGTCGATTCGCACGCCGACGTAGCTGGGAAACCGCGGCACGCCGTCTTCCGAGAGCTCCTGATACCGGAAGGTGATTTTGCTGCCGATCGGCGGAGGGTCCTCGCGCTCTTTGTCCGAGAAGCCGGTGCCGACCGAAAAGGTGGTGCCGTCCTTGAGCTTCGCTTCGACCGCGCCGAGGCGGCCTTTGTGCCGTCCCTGCCCTGCCAGGTGGCCGATGACTTCGGCCTCGTCGTCCTTGAACGACTTCACCTTGAGCAGCGTCCACGACCGACCCGCTTCGTACGCCGAGCCCGGCTGCCGCAGCATCAGGCCCTCACCGCCCAACGCCTCGATGCGCGCGAGCTCAGCCCGCAGCTGCTCGACGTCACGCACCGGAACATGCGGGTGGGGCGTCGCGTGTTTCACGCCCATCCCCACGAGCCGCTTCACTTCCTTCAGGCGCTCTTCGAACGGGCCCGCGAACGCCGGCGCATCGAACACGACGAACGTCAGCTCACCCCAGTCCCTGCTGCGGTCTTGCCGGCGGACGATGGACACCGTGCGCTGAAATTTCTTCCGCGCCGCCCACAGCTCACCGTCCAACGGCGTGTCCGGCAGCCCCGCTGTGAAGAACCCGGGCGCGAGGAACTCGTTGCCCAGCCGAGACCAGAACGTCTTTCCGTCCCACCACGCGCGCACGCCGTCGAGCTTCTCGCTCATCCACCAGCCCGACAGGTCCACGTCGTTCTGCCAGGTCTGCGCGAGGAGCACGGGCGGGGCTTTCTTCGAGCCCGGGGAAGCAGCGCGCGGGGTGAGCACGGCGCTGCCGACCCGCTTCAATTCCACCGCCGCCCCCAGGTACTGCTTCAGGTGCTTGCAGGTGCGCTTTTCGATGCCCGCGTTCTGATGAAGCCACGCGGGACAGGTGCACGAATACACGCCACCCTGGTTCTTCAGCAGGTACGGCTTTCGCGCCGAGCCCTGCACTTCTGCCGTCTCACCGTCTGCCAGCTCGGGCATGCGGCGCGCGAAGTTACTCTTTCTTGATCAGCGCCGCGTGCTCGGTCGGGAAGCGTTCGACGTTCGCGAGCCAGGCGGCGGCGTTCTTCACGTACCGGCCCGTGCCCGCGGTGTCCCACTTGTTGTAGAGGCGCGTGAAGCCGCCGTCGAAGATGAGGCGCTTGCCGTTCGCGTCCAGGAAGCCTGCGACGAGGTTGTTCGCCGAGCCGTAAATCAGCGGCGTCAGCTTCTGGTTCGACTGAATCGTCGCGATGGTGATGCCTTCGTAGATGTACTCGAGGCCCGTGGTGAGCAGGTGCCGGCGCAGCACGCCCGCCTTGCCGGGTTCTTTCTGCAGGCCGACCGTCTGGTCACCCATCAAGTTGCCATTCATCGTGACGCCCGCCAGCGCCTGGCCCACGGCGTTCGCATCGGCGTAGTACGGCTCGTTGTCGCCCCAGAGGTAGACGCCGTGGCCGGCCTCGTAGAACTTCTTGATCGCCGCGATGTGTTTGTCATTGAGACGGCGCGAGTCACCCGAGATGACCCACAGCTGGCTCGACTTCTTCAGTGCGGTCTCGAGCTCTTCCGGGGTGGGCGCTCCATTCCACCGGTAGACCGAGAAGCCCTTCTCCTTCAGCGCCGCCTTCACGAGGTCGAAAGGAAAGTCGTACAGCTGAATCACGGCGACGGTCTGCCCTTCGAAAGCGCCATCGACGGCGAGGTCGAACTGGTTGCCATTGGCGTTGCCGTACCGGTCTTTGGGGGCCTCGCGTTCGACCACCTGTTCGACCGTCTTTCCCGACTTTTCATCGAGGCGGCGTTCGACGGCGCGCACCATCGGAGCGTTTGAACCGGCAGCAGTGGAGTACTGGGCGAGGGCCGGCGTCGCGATGAGCACGAGGCATGCGGCCCATAAAGCAGTGAGTCGTTGGGTCATGGTGACGCGTTGAAACGCACAGCCCGCGAAAACGATCTGTGGCGTATAGACGGGGCCATGAAACGACTCTTTGCCTGCTGCGCCGCCGTGGGACTCGTTGGCTGTGCCACCCCTTCTGCCTCTGCGAAGAAGGATTCGTCGGAGCCGACCGTAGAGCGTCAGAAGATTTCGAACCTGACCCATTTCGACATCGGCACCTGCAGCGCGCCGAACCCCACCCTGCCCGAGCCGCTGAACCTCGAAGGCGTCGTGGGTGCCCTCGTGCTCGCGCGGCCCGCAGTGCTCGAGTGCTTTGTCGACCCGAAGAACCGCGGCGCCGCCGACGACAGCGGGGCCGCCGTCAAAGCCAACATCACCGACACCGGTGCGACCTTCGAAGTCGCCGGCACCAACCTCACCCCTGCCGGCATCGGCTGCATCGAGACCGCGTTGAGGCGCCTGCCGTTCAAGCCGCTCGAGAAGGGAACAGCCCCGGTCACCGGCTCGGCCGAGTTCCGCCACAACGCGAACAGCCCTTCGGTGAAGCTGGGCGTCAACGCGGCGTCTGACGTGGCGGCCGCAATTCGTCTCGCGTCGCCGGCGTGGTGCGATTGCTGGTCGCCGATTGGCACGGACGCTCCGCCAGCGAACCTGAAGGCGACGGTGAAGGTGGCGACGGGCAAGACGCCCGAAGTCACGTTCGAGCCGAACCCCGACGCGTCGGCGACGACGTTGGCAGCGTGTCTGACTCCGAAGATTGCGGCGCTGGTCCTCACCCCGGGCGCGACCGAGCTCACCGTGCACTACCCCTTCCTGCTCGTCAGCTCGGCCGCGTCGCAAGAAGCCGCAGCGGCCGTGCCTGAGCTGCAGTTCATTCAGCTCGACCTGATTCGTGCGCAGCGGGCCGCGGAAGTCGCCGGCAAAATCGGCGTCCGCACCAACGCGCTGAAGACGTACGACGCGCTGGTCACGAAGTACAAAGCGAAGCCCGACTCGAAGCTCGTGAAGGACCTGAAGGACAAGTGCGCGGCGATGGTGGCCAGCGACGAAGACTGGATTGCGTCGTTGAAGAAGCAGGGCGACATCGATGCCCGAAGCCTCGCGCTGGCGTCGTCGCTGAAGGCGAAGGACGCGCGGTGGAATGAAGCGGAAGCGGCGGCGCAGGCGCAGGTGACGGCCTCGGCGAGTGACGTGAAGAAGGCGGAAGACGTGCGCACCGCCGACGCCGCGGTGTGCCCGAAGGAACGCAAGTGAGCGCACTCGACGCCGACGCCGGCACGGACAAGCGCTTCTTCCTCTTCAACGCGGCGCTGTCGACGGCGGCGGTCGGCTTTCTCGGCTGGCTGCTGCTGGTGCGCGGCGGCTCGGGGACCTCGGGGCTCGACCTGCGCTTCATGCCGGCGGTGAACGCGTGTCTCAACTCGGCGTCGACCCTTCTGCTGTTGTGCGGCTACATCGCAGTGAAGCGGGGCAACCCGCGCATTCACCGGTACTTCATGGTCTCGGCGGTGGCGTCGTCGGCGTTGTTTCTCGTCGGCTACATCGCGTACCACTACGTGCACGGCGACACGCGCTTCGGCGGCGTGGGCGCGATTCGCACGGTGTACCTGAGCATCCTCGCAAGCCACGTGCTGCTCAGCATCGCCGTCGTACCGATGGTGCTGACGGCGCTGTACTTCGCGTGGCGCAAGCAGTTCTCGCGGCACACGAAGGTGACGAAGGTCCTCTTTCCCATCTGGCTCTACGTGTCGGTGACGGGCGTGGTGATTTTCTTCATGCTCCGCGGCTACCCGACGGCTTCCTGAACATGCGCGCGATCCGAATCCACGAGTTGATTGGGCCGAAGGGGTTGCGGGTCGACGAGCTTCCGAGCCCTGAGCCGGGCGAGGGGGAGATCGCGATTTCCGTGCACGCGGCCGGGGTGAACTTCCCCGAGGTGCTGCTGTCGTACGGCAAGTACCAGTTCAAGCCCGAGCCGCCCTTCATCCCCGGCGGTGAAGCGGCGGGCGTGGTGTGCGCTGTCGGCAAAGGCGTGACGAGCCTGAAGGTCGGCGACCGTGTGGCGGCGACGATGATCAACGGCGCGTTCGCACAGGAAATCGTGGTGCCCGAGCTCGCCGCGGTGAAGCTGCCCGACGCGGTGGACTTCCAGGTGGGCGCGGCGACGCTGCTGACGTACGCGACGACGTACCACGCGCTGGTCGACCGGGCGCGCTTGCAGGCCGGCGAGACGTTGCTCGTGTTGGGGGCCGGAGGCGGCGTCGGCGTCGCCGCGATTCAGCTGGGCAAGTTGCTGGGAGCAAAGGTCATCGCCGCCGCGTCCACCCCCGAGAAGCTCGCGTTCTGCAGGCAGATGGGGGCCGACGAAGGCATCTGCTACGGCACGGAAGACTTGAAGGAACGCGTGAAGGCGTTGACGAACGGCGACGGCGCGAACGTCATCTACGACCCCGTGGGTGGCCGCTATTCCGAGCCGGCGCTGCGGTCGATCGCGTGGGAAGGCCGGTTCCTCGTCGTCGGCTTCGCGGCGGGCGACATTCCGAAGATTCCGCTGAACCTCACGTTGCTCAAGGGCTGCCAGATTGTCGGCGTGTTCTGGGGCTCGTTCGCGATGCGTGAGCCACAGCGCAACCGTGAGAACGCGCAGAAGATTTTGCAGTGGGTCGGCGAAAAGAAGCTGCAGCCGCACGTCGATGCCGCGCTGCCGTTCGATCAGGCCGGGGAAGCGCTGGAACGCCTCGAGAAACGACAGGTGCTCGGCAAGCTCGTGCTTGTGCCCTGAACATTCTGCTAGTTCGTCGTCTCATGAAAACGATTTTGCGGCGCGCGACGGCGAAGTGGAATGGAACCGGACTCGAGGGCAAAGGCACGCTCTCCACCTTTAGCGGAGCACTGGCAGACCGCCCGTACTCGACCCACGCCCGTTTCGGGGACGAGACAGGGAACGCGGGCACCAACCCCGAAGAGCTGATCGCCGCGGCTCACGCAGGCTGCTACGCGATGGCGCTGTCTTTCATGCTCACCGGCGCAGGCCACCCGCCCGAGTCGCTCGAGGTGAAGGCGACACTGAAGGCCGAGTCGCCCGACGTGAACTGGACCATCACGCAGGTGAAGCTCGACCTCACTGCGAAAGTCCCGGGCCTCGACGCCGCGAAGTTCAAAGAGCTCACCGAGCTCGCGAAGAAGAACTGCCCCGTCTCGAAGGCGCTGAACGTCGAAATCATCCTCGACGCCAGGCTCGTCTAACGACCGACGTCGTATGGGTGACCCATATCGACCGACCTTCTGCCTCGCGCATGGCGTCGAGGCATTGCTGTCACGCGATCGCGATTTCACGCTGTTCCCAGAGCTCGCGACCCTGAATCCGTTCGAGTGACTGCTCAGTTCTCGCCGCGGAAGAAGCGTTCTGCCGACTGGCCGCGGACGGGGTTGATGACCGCCGGGCGTTCGAAGTACCGGCAGAAGGCCATGCCCGCGTCGTAGGGGTTGCTCGTCGCGCGCAGCTTGTTCAGTGCGTTGCTCTCGCTGTTGTTGAGCTCGTGCCAGAGGTACTCGAGCTGGCCCTTGAACGAGTTGCTGGCGTAGCCATGGTCCTGCGTCCACTGCTTCATCGCGCTGCCGCGGCCGTTGTGCCACTGAGCGACGCCGAACGAGGTCCCGCCATCGCCCACTGCGTTCGGGTCGAAGCCCGACTCGTGCACCAGGTTGCCCGCGATGCCTGCGGCCTGGGCGCGGGTCAGCCCCTTCGACATGAAGAAGTCGATCGCCTGCTGCGCGGTGCCTCGAACGCCCGGCCGGTTCTCGACGCCCGAGACGTTGCCGGGGGCTGGCGTGGCGGGAGTCGGCGTGTTGGGAGTCGGAGTCGGGCTGCCGCCCCGCCCTGGGATGACGAGGTTCTGGCCGGCGTAGATGAGGTTCGGGTTTGCGATGCCGTTGGCCTGCGCGATCGCCTGGTAGCTCACGCCGAAGCGCGCACCGATGGCCGAGAGCGTGTCACCGGATTTCACCGTGTAGCGGTCGCCGCCCGATGGCGGGGCGGGCTGGAAGCTGTCGCCCGAGCCGGGCAGGTTGAGCTGCTGGCCCGCGTAGATGAGGTTCGCGTTGCGAATCTGCGGGTTGGCCTACTTCCGAGAGTCGAAGCGGGTGCGGGCGACCTTCGTCTTCAAGTGAGCTCAGGGCGGGCGCCCTGTTCATCGACCGCCTGAGGGATGCCGTCGATGTAGGTGACGTAATGACCCATCACGGCCGGCACGCGCGGGCCGGGGGTGACGACGCCGGTGAGGTTCAACGGGTCGACTGCGGACAGATGCACGACCTGCCGGGTGAACGCCGTGCGTCGAACTGCGCGCGCCGCATCGACCGCGTCCGGCAACGCGAACTGCTCACCTGCGAACCCGTTCAAGAAGCGGCCTCCCCGAATCTCCCCACGGCCCTCGAGCCGCCGGTAGATGGGCAGCAGCTCGCGCC
>JAYUXE010000003.1:0-6412 GCA_043753165.1 Archangiaceae bacterium
CATCACCTACGGGCAGAACAACGAGTTCGGCTTCGACTACCTGCGCGACAACATGAAGTTCCGCCTGCAGGACTACGTGCAGCGCGAGCTCAACTTCGCGATCGTCGACGAAGTCGACTCGATCTTGATCGACGAGGCGCGTACGCCTCTCATCATCTCGGGCCCCACCGACGACGCGACGGACAAGTACGGCAAGGTCGACAAGGTGCTGTACGGCCTCGTCCCCGACCAGGACTACCTGCTCGACGAGAAGAACCGTTCGGTCTCGCTGACCGACCAGGGCGTCGACAAGCTTCAGCACCGCCTGCAGCTGGCGAACCTCTACGCGCCGGAAGAAATCGAGTACCTGCACCACATCGAGCAGGGCCTGCGCGCGCACACGCTCTACAAGCGCGACCGCGAGTACGTGGTGAAAGACGGCGAGGTGTTGATCGTCGACGAGTTCACGGGCCGCATCATGCCGGGCCGCCGCTGGTCCGACGGGTTGCACCAGGCGATCGAAGCGAAAGAAGGCGTGACGATCGAGAACGAGAACCAGACGCTCGCGACCATCTCGTTTCAGAACTACTTCCGCATGTACTCGAAGCTGTCGGGCATGACGGGCACCGCCGACACCGAGGCGGAAGAGTTCGCGAAGATCTACAGCCTCGACGTGCGCGTGGTGCCGACCAACCGACCCATGGTCCGCAAAGACGTCGAAGACGTCGTCTACAAGACCGAACGCGAGAAGTTCGAAGCGGCCGCAGGCGAGCTCAAGGCGCTGCACGAGAAGGGGCAGCCCGTGCTCGTCGGTACGGTCAGCATCGCCAAGAGCGAAGTGTTCTCGACCTTCTTGAAGAAGGCGGGCGTGCCGCACAACGTCCTCAACGCGAAGCAGCACCAGCGCGAGGCCGACATCGTCGCGCAGGCAGGCCGCAAGGGCGCGGTCACCATCTCGACCAACATGGCCGGCCGCGGCACCGACATTCTTCTCGGTGGCAACCCCGAGAACATGGCGAAGAACGAAGCGGGCGCGGCGCCTGAAGCGCCCGTCGCCATCGACGGCGCGGCTCCGGATCTCGCGGCGTTCGAAGCAGCGAAGGCGGCGCACAACGCGCGCTACGAAGACCTGCTGGCGAAGTTCAAGGCGCAGACGAAGGCCGAACGCGACGAAGTGATTGGGCTCGGCGGCTTGTTCATTCTCGGCACCGAACGCCACGAGTCGCGGCGCATCGACAACCAGTTGCGAGGCCGTGCTGGCCGTCAGGGCGACGCCGGTATGTCGAAGTTCTACCTGTCGCTGGAAGACGAGCTGATGCGCATCTTCGGCTCGGAAAAGATCACGTCGCTGATGGAACGCCTGGGCATGGAAGAAGGCGAAGTCATCGAGCACAAGTGGTTGTCGAGGGCGATCGAGAACGCGCAGAAGCGGGTCGAAGGGCACAACTTCGACATCCGCAAGAACCTGCTCGATTACGACGACGTGATGAACCAGCAGCGCAAGACCATCTACAAACTGCGGCGCGAAGTGCTGGCTGCGGGCGCCGGCGTCGCGCTGGTCGAGTACACGGAAGATCCGAAGACGCGCGTGAAGTCGCGCAGCGAACGCATGGTGTCCTTGAAGGACTTCAAGGAGCTCGTGCTCGACGCGGTGGAAGACGCGATCGTCGGCCTGACCGAGACGTACGCCGCGGGCCGCAACCCGAACACGTGGGATCTCGAGGCGCTGAGTCGCGGCATCAAGGACACGTTCGGCATCGACATGACGTTCCAGCCGACGGGCACGTCGGAAGAGCTGCAGGAACAAATCTACAAGCGGGTCGAGAAGCTCTACCTGGATCGCGAGAAGGACTACGGCGAGGAATGGCACCGCTTCTCGCAGGTGCGGTACCTGGCGACCATCGACCAGATGTGGAAGGACCACCTGAAGGCGATGGACCACCTGCGCCAGGGCATTGGTCTGCGTGGGTACGGTCAGCGCGACCCGAAGCTCGAGTACAAGCGCGAGGGCTACGAAGGCTTCATCAAGATGCTCGCGGCGATCAAGGTGCAGTTCGTCTCTCAGATCATGCGGGCGCAGCCGCGCAGCAGCACCGAAGCGCAGGAAGAGACCGAACGTCTCAAGCGGAAGATGGAACAGGCGCGCCGCGCGGCAATCGAAGGACGCGCTGGCGAAGACGGCAAGGCGATCGCCCAGGCCCCGAAGCAGGTGGTGCGCGAAGGCCCGAAGGTCGGCCGCAACGACCCGTGCCCCTGCGGCAGCGGCAAGAAATACAAGAAGTGCCACGGAGCGATGGAAGCCGCCTGAAGAGCGGCGGAAGCAGTCGCCCACGCGACGACTGCCCCGCCACCCTTCCCCCGTCGTGCTGCCGGGCGACCCCCGTTCTCCTCACCCCCAGACTTCCCCGTCGCCCGTCCTGCCCAGGCGGGCCGGCCCGCCACGCCCCGTGCTTCCCCCCGCCGGCCCGAAAAAAGGTTCAGCGCTCGCCCGGCGTCGCGCCGGTCGGGGTCTCGTCCCACCCGAGCTTCTTCAGCTCGAGCAGGCAACGGCCTTCGATGCGGTGCCACGCAGCATCCAGCTGCGCGCGGGCGGACTTCGCGTCGCGGCAGGCGATCGACTCCATCACCTGCCAGTAGGAATCGAGGGGGATGAGGGTCTCGGACCCCGAGGCCAGAATCTCGGACGTGAACAGCGCGCGCACCGAGTTCACGATCGCGGTGTGCGTCACGCAACCCGTGCAGGTCGACAGCACCCGGACCCATTGCAGCTCGTACGCCCCCACTTTCTGCCGAGCAGACTTCATCGCCACGTGGTCCGCAGTCGACCGCAGCAGGTGACGCATCCACTCGAGCTGCGTCTCGTCGCGTCGCGTCGCGGCGCGGCCGCCGATTTCCGGCAGCATGAAGCGAAGGAATTCGACGGTCTGCGTGATCAGCGTCCACTTGCGCATCGGCGCGTTCCCCGACTGCTGAATCACCTCGAGCAACAACCGCAAGTCCGAGCACGACTGCAGGTCCACCACGCGCGGCGTACTTCTCATTTCGCACCGCCCGTGATGCCAGACAGCTTGGTTCCGTCGTTGGCGACGCTCGCGCCACCGGACTTCGACGACCACGCACGCCTGTCGACGATTCGGCAGTTGATCGCGAACTGCATGTCTTCGTCGGTGATGCGGTCATGCCCTTCGAGGTCCGCCCGCGTCCTCGCGAGCTTGCGGATCTTGTCGTGCGCGCGCGCCGACAGCCCGTACAGCGTCACCGCCCGCTCGAGCTGGCTCAGCGCCCCGGCGCTCATCGCCGAATGCAGCGTCAGTTGCGAGAACGTCATCTGCGCGTTGCACCGCACGGTCGGGTGCGCCTTGAACCGGTGCCGTTGGCGTTCGCGCGCGGCCTCGACCCGGTCGCGGTACCACGACGACGGCCGTTCGAGCCCTTCGGCGGCCACCAGCGCCTTCGCATCGACCGGCCGCGTCTCGACGGTGATGTCGATGCGATCGAGCAGCGGGCCACTGATGCGCGCGTGGTACTCGGCCACGCGGATGTTCGGGCAGGTGCAAATTCGATCGATGACGTTGTGGTAGCCGCACGGGCACGGGTTCATCGCCGCGACCAGCATCAATGAGCACGGGTATTCGACGTTCAGGTTCGCCCGCGCGAGCCGCACCACGCCTTCTTCCAGCGGCTGCCGCAGCACCTCGAGCACGTTCTTCCGGAACTCGGGCAGCTCGTCGAGAAACAGCACCCCGTGGTGCGCCATCGACAGCTCGCCTGGCCGCGACATCGGGCCGCCACCCACCAGGCCCGCGTCCGAGATGGTGTGGTGCGGAGAACGAAATGGCCGGTCATTGACCAGCTGCCCTTCTTTCAAGAGCCCCAACACCGAGTAGATTTTCGTCACCTCGAGCGCTTCCTCGAACTCGAGCCGCGGCAGAATCGTCGGCAGCCGGCGCGCGAGCATCGTCTTCCCCGAGCCCGGCGGGCCGCACATCAGCAGGTTGTGCCCGCCTGCGGCCGCGAGCTCGACCGCGTCCTTCACTTCCTCCTGGCCGCGCACCTCGCTCATGTCCAGCGTCTGGCCCGCGGGCGTGAAGCTCTGCGTCACTGCGAGCGCAGCGTACGGAGCGATCGGCTTTTCGCCCGTGAGGTGCATCACCGCTTCCCGGATGTCGGTGACCGCAATCACCTCGATGCGGTCGACCAGCGCCGCCTCGGCCGCGTTCGCCAGCGGCACCATCACCCCCTTGAAGCCCTTGTCGCGCGCCGCGAGCGCCAGTGGCAGCACGCCCCGAATCGGCCGCACGCCACCGTCCAGCGAGAGCTCGCCCCCGAACAGGTACTGTTCCAGCGGCTCGCTGGGCAGCAGCTGCGCCGCGGCGAGGATTCCCAGCGCCAGCGGCAGCTCGAAAACGGCGCCATCTTTCCGGATGTCTGCGGGAGCCAGATTCACCGTCACGCGCTTCTGCGGCAGCGTGAAGCCGCAGTTCCGCAGGGCACTGGCGACGCGAACCTTGCTCTCGGTGGCGGCCCCTTCGGCAAGTCCCACCACGTTGGTGAAGGGCATGCCCAGGGACATGTCGACCTCGACTTCGACGACGACCGCTTGAACGCCAATCAGCGCTCCCGACCGCACCCTCGCCAGCATTGCGTGCCCCCCGTGTGAATCGACGGAAGGTCAGTTGAGCAACGCGCGTGCCTCGACTGAATGCACTGCGATTTTCAGAGGAGATTCTCAACCCGCGAGAGAATCGAACCGTCTCGATCGGCGGAGCGTGTGGAGTCCACGCGCTCCACTTTTCTACGGCGTCGGAGGCGGCGCTTCTTCAACCGCCGGCTCGCCTTCGGCAGGCACAGCGGCTGCGGCTTCGAGCTTGTCCGTCATCATGCCCAGTGTCTCGGCGCCGGCCTGGCGGGCACCATCGAGCGCGCCGACGAGCTTCGCGTAGTTGGTGCGATCGTCGGCCATGAAGAAGACCAGCCGTTCGCCCTTCGGCTTCGCGGCCACCATGCGCTTGAGGCGTTCGACGTACTCGGGCGGCGTAATGTCGTCGGCGTTGATCTTCATGTTGCCTGCCGCATCCAGCGAGACGACCAGCTGGTCGGGCGGCACGTCGGTGATTTCCTGGATGTCGTCCGCGTCGGGGACGCGCACCTCGATGTCCTTCTCGAGCAGCGGCGTCACCACCATGAAGATGATGAGCAGCACGAGCACGACGTCGACCAGCGGGGTGACGTTGATTTCCGAGTTCATCGGCTGGGCAGCCTTCACCGAGAACTTCCGCATCTTCCGGCGCGCCATTACTTCTTCACCTCTTCCACGCCCAGCGCGATGCCCTTGGCGCCTGCCTTGCGCGCGAGGTTCATCACCTTGCGGATGTCTTCGAACGCCAGTGAGCTGTCGCCCTTGAGCAGAATCTTCTTGTGCGGAGTGACCCGCAGCTTCGCCTTCAAGCTCGCCTCGAAGTCGCCTTCGTTGAAGGCGTCATTCTCGATGTAGATCTGATGGTCCGTGGTGACCGACAAGATGATCGGGTCCGCGTCCTTCTTCTCTTTCTCGATCGCCGTCGCCTTCGGCAGCTTCACGTCCTTGCCGCGCTGAAGCATCGGGGTGATCACCATGAAGATGATCAGCAGCACCAACACCACGTCGACCAGCGGCGTGACGTTGATCTCTGCCTTGACCTGTCCGCGTTGGCCGCCGCCACCCATCGACATGGGTCAGCTCAGGGCGGAGTAGTGCTTCGCGACCACGTCCAGGAACTCGTTCGACGATTCCGAGATGTCGACCGTGCGGTCGTCGACCCAGCCCTGCAGGAAGTTGTAGGCCATGACCGCGGGAATCGCGACGAGCAGACCGAACGCGGTGGTGATGAGCGCTTCGGCGATACCCGCCGAGACCGTGCCGAGGCCGCCTGAGCCCGTCGCCGCCATCGACTGGAAGGAGTTGACGATGCCCATGACGGTGCCGAGCAGACCGACGAAAGGTGCCGTCGAGCCGACGGTGGCGAGCAGGCCGAGCCCACGCTTCAGGCTCTGCACTTCGCGCTGCGCCTGACGTTCGAGCGCGCGAGCGACCGACTCGACTGCCGCGTCGTGGTTCTTCGGCGCGATGCGGAAGGCCGTCAGCCCCGCGTTGATCACGCGGCCGAGGTGCCCGACGTCTTTGCCGAGGTTCGCTGCTGCAGCCGCCGACATCTCACCCGTCGAGAGCAGCTTGCCCATCTTCTCGGCAAAAGCGCGCGACTGGCTGCGGCTCTTGTTGAAGACGACCAGCCGCTCGAACATCACGAGCAGCGAAGCGATCGACATGATGGCCATCACGATGACGATGGTCTTGGCGAACAAGCCCATCGACGCCCACAAGTGTCCGAATGAAAAATCCATAATTGCTCCGGTTGATATCCCAACCCGCGCCAACAATCAGCGCGGGATTACC
>JAYUXE010000004.1:0-2706 GCA_043753165.1 Archangiaceae bacterium
GCATGCGCGCCCGCGGTGAACGAGCCCCCCAGCGGGCCGTAGCTGCGAAGCGGGTGGTGCGTCGCGATGACGAGCCGCTTGTTCCGGTACTTGCGGAAGTTGTCGAGGAAGTAGCCCTGGAAGGCCTTGCGCGACTTCACCTCGCAGCCTTCGTTGAAGTCGCTGTCGGCCTGACGGTCTTGCATCCACCACTGCGAGTTCACGAGCATCAAGCCGAGGTCATCACTCAGCTCGACCACCGTCGGGGTGCCGCACGCGGGCTCGGGGATGACGTCGACCTCGGCCTCCGGATCTTCAGAGGCACTTGCGTAGGCCGCGTTGAGGAACTTTCTCAAGCGCCGCAGAGACTTCGTCCCACCCTCGTCGTTCGAATCGTGGTGGCCCACGAGGTAGTAGACGCGGCCGCCGCGCTTGAAGAACTCGAGCGTCGCGTTGACGTGCGCCATCGCCAACGCTTCGGCACGCGCGCGCAGCATGTCGCTGTCGGCCGGAAATTCGCCGCCCGTGTAGTTGCCGGTGAAGACCACGATGGTCGCCGCCGGGTCGGCCGACTTGAGCCGTTCTTCCAGGTTGGCAAGGGTCGGCGTGCGCCCGTCGCCATCGGAACCACCGACGACGACCAACGTTGCCTCACCTTTGATTTTCGGCGCCTTTGCGGCAGCCAGAGAAGACCAAACCAGCGCGACGAGAATGAACGACGTCATGGTGTGGGTCACTTGCTCAGCCTCGTGTGGCGACGGCAAGACAGACGGCGAAGAGAAGGGCTGAAGCGGCGACTCCTCCGAGCAGAACGCTGTAGGCGGTGCGGAGGTGGCGCTGGCGGTTGCTCAGCTCGACGCCGTCCAGGTGAAGGTCATTGCTGAGACTCGCGTACGCCCGCGCCTTGTCAGCGAGCAGCGCAGCGACGCCGGAATCGAACTGGTCGGAAGGCACCGAGAACAGCTGGTTCAGCGTCGTGCCGGGTTGGCCGAGCTGGGCGCTCAGGATGGCGAAGGTCAGCGACAGCACGTTCGTCAGCGCGAGGGGAATCAGCGCCCACTTCAGCGGCCCGACTTCCGGAGGCCCCGAGTACAGCCCGTGCGACGCGATCGACAACATGATGCAGTTGATGCCGATGAGGAAGCTCGACTTCTGGGCCGTCAACATGCGTTGCAGGTCCAACGACTTGCTCGCTTCCATCAGCCACACCTGCACCTTCATCGGCGACGGCAAGTCCTTCGCGTCAGCAGGCGGTGCCGTCGGCAACGCGGACGGCTTGCCATCGAGGCGGGGGTGATTGGCGTCGAGCTTCTCGACGGTGGCGCGCTTCTGCTGCTCTTCCGCCTTCTTCATCTTCTTCTTCCACTTCTTCTTGTCCTTCTTCGAATCGAGGTCGAAGGAGGCGAGCTCGCCAGTCGCCGCGACCGGGGCGTTGGGCAGCTGAGGGTCGTTCATTTCGATGCTCCCTGGGGCACGACGACCGCTTCGACGGCTTCGACAGGAAGCTTGAGCGAGTTGATTTCGAGCGCGGCGTTCACGCGGCTGCGGCGGGTGAGAATCGCGGCGATGCCCACCACGGTGACGGCGAGGCCGAACGCGAGACCCACCCACGGCTGACGCGGCGCGAGCCACAGCATCACCAGCGGCGTCGCGAACAGCTGCATGCCCGCGAAGAACGTCTGCGTGCGAAGGAAGAGGCCGAGCATGAGATTCAACAGCCCGAGCTCGGCCGCCACCAGCAGCGATACCTTCATCAGCGCGTATGGCACGTGCGCCTGAGGCGCCACCGCCGCCACCAGCAGAATCAGTATCGCCGTCGCCACCACGCGGATCACGAGGTCCCCACCGCCCACGTTGCGCGGCGGCGGGGCGAGGAACCGCTGCATCAGGGTCGTCATTTCGGTTTGTCCTTGTCGGCTTCCGCTGCAGCAATGCCGGTGATGGCGGTCAGTGGAGCTGGCAGCACCAGCGGCGCCCCGAGAGCCATTGGCGCATGGTCCGCTTCGTCGTCGGCCGACTTCTGGTCACCCACGGCGGCCTTGTCGGCGATCATTTTGCGAAGCGAACGGAAGCCGACATATTGAACGTCAGAATCGGCGGCGCGCAGACGTTCGAGAAACTTCAGCGGCGGGGTGTCTTCCTTCTTCAGGCGGCCCAGGTACTCGAGCACGGTGACGCCCTCGCGCACCTCGGTACCCAACAAGCGCCACTTGCCACGATGATCTTCCATGTGGCCGTTGATCGCGTTGCGCGAACTTTCAGACCCAGACGTCTGCACCGTGATGACCGAGTTGGGCTTCTTGCCCTTCTTGTTCTCGAACATCGCCGCCATCGTGATGTACCGGCTCTGCGTCTCGAGGTCGGCTTCGAGGCGCTCGCGCGCGTCTGGCGTCAGCCACGCAAGCGCCTGCGCCGGGGTCCGGTCGCCCTTCACCTCGCTGGCCTTCAAGGTCTGCAGCAGGTTCGCTTCGCCCGGGTTGGGAAGACCTGCCTGGTAGATCCACAGCACCAGCAGCACGCCGCACTCGAAGAGGCTGAGCAACAAGCCGATGTGGTAGCTCTGGAAACCGCACGACATGCCGATTCCCAGCGACAGGAAGACGTAGACCGCGTCCTTCGGGTCCTTCAGCGTGTTCCGGTATCGCACCGCCGCGACGACGCCGACGAGGCTGAATGAACGGGCCAGGCTGTCTTCGAGCAGCAGCATCACGCCGGCGACGATGATGC
>JAYUXE010000005.1:0-6401 GCA_043753165.1 Archangiaceae bacterium
GCGACCGCAATCAGCGAGACGTTCATCTTGATCATGTTTGGTGTTCCTCAGGCTTCGTGCTGCGAGGTGAACAACAAGGTGCCACAGGCTTGAAGCTGATCAATTTTTTGGAATGCGATCGTCGGGAAATCGAGTCGCAGTCGGCGTTTAGCGTGCGGCGCGTTATGTCTTTGGCGTGGAGCTCGGGAAGCGAGGCTGGCTGTCGACGCTGTTGGACGCAGAGATTGCGGCCCATCGTCCTGATCAATCGTCGCGATCAGCCGTCGAGGCGCTGGCGCTGGTGAGCTTGCCGGCGCGCGCGAGGCGTTACCTGCGAGGGATTTTCCGGGAAAGCGGCCTGCTGTACGGGTCGCCGTCGAAGGCGCCCGGGGTGACGGGCGCTCCGGAAGAGGCGTTGTTTCTCGCGGTGCTGCGGACGCTGACGCGCGTGGCGCTGGACGTGGCGGTGTTCGCAGATGCGGGGCCGGCTCCGCGGCGAGAGCAGTTGCTGCTGTTGCTCGCGGCGACGTTCGGTGAGCTCGACGACGCGGAGGAAGTGCATCGGCGCATCGAACGCGCGGCGAAGAGCTGGCCGTTGCCGCCGAAGCTCTGGGCGAGGGTGGAAGAGGCGTTGGAAGAGCGCGCGATGTCGTTGACGGGCGACCCGTACTTCGGGCTCGTGCTGCACAACGGAGCCATCTACGCCGACGCCCAGGTCTTCGGCCGCATCGCGCTCGCGTACTTCACGCGGTCGAGCTTTCCGCGCGCAGCGGCTGAACGGCGGTTGGGTTTCGCGGCGGCGCAGAAGGCGTTGCTGGTGCAGGTGTTGATTGGGCTCGTGTGCGCAGAACGGAAGCCGTCGTTTCCGACGCGCCGGGCGATCTTGCGGCAGATCGATGACCTGCACTTGCCGTCGAAGCTCGAAGTCAGCGTGCGGGCGTTTGCGAAGAAGGCATTCGAGCGGACGCCGTCGATGCGGGTGGTGCTGAAGGAAGTGCGCAGCCGGGATTTGAAGCGTTTCATTCTCGAGCAGACGGTGCTCGCGTCGCTGGTGGATGGAAGCCGGTCGCCCGAGGAAGTGAAGTGGGTGAAGGGGCTGCGCGAGACGCTGGGCGTTTCGGACGCGGACGGAAAGTTGATCGAGCTCGAGATGGCTGAGTTCTACGCAAAGCACCGCGGGGTGGTGGACGTGTTCACGGTCGCCGCGGGCGCCGAGGTGATGGGCGAAGAGCTCGTCGACTCGATGCAACGCACCGTCGAGAAGAATTTTCAGCGGCTGATTCAGGAAGTGAAAGAGACGGGCGAGCTGTCGGTGCTGCTCACGCGCGCGGCCCGCGGGCAGAAGCTCACCCGCGAAGAACGCAAGGCGATGCGAGAGCAGTTGATCGATGTGGCGAAGGTGATTCCCGCGCTCGCGATCTTCGCTGCGCCCGGCGGTGTGTTGCTGTTGATCGCCCTCGCCAAGGTCCTGCCGTTCAACATCTTGCCGTCGGCGTTTCAGGATCAGCCAGAGGATGAGGCGAAATAGGCGACCCTGGCCTTCAGCGTTGCGAGGGGTCGCTGCGCTTCGGCCGTCGTCCCGTGCCGTGGCTCCGTCTTTCAGATTCCTGGGCTCGCGGCGACCGTCTTGTCCGGCCCTTTCCACTTTCTCAAAATCCTGACATCACCCGCCCTGACGGGCAGCTGCACCTGCATGTCAGACGCGCGCACAGGACGACTTTCACATCTCATGGCTGAAACACCTTGATCCGCGTCTCGCTTGCCACTGCCGCCCTGCTGCTGGTCCTCGAAGGGTGCAGCTGGGGCTACGCGCGCTGCACTTCCGACGCGCAGTGCCCCACCGAGGCTCGCTGTGACCTCAGCCACCAGCTTTGCGTGCTCGATGGCTCCGGCGGCGGTGCTGCTGGAAAGGGCGGAGGCGTCGGTTCGGGCGGCGGTGTTGGAAGCGGCGGCGGTGTTGGAACTGGAAGCGGCGGCGGTATTGGAACTGGAGGAGGCGGCGGCATGGGCGTCGGCGGCGGCGCCGGGCCCAGCTGTGATCCGGCCAGCTGCCCCAACGGCTGCTGCGCGGGTACCACGTGCAACGCGCTGTCGATCGCCAGCTGCGGCCAGGTGGGCAGCGCCTGCATGACCTGCGATCTCACCCGAGCCGACACCTGTTCCAGCAGCGGCTGCAAGTGCGGCACAGACGCCGCCTGCGTCGGTGGCCAGCGCTGCGTCGGCGGCCAGTGCGTCTGCGATGGCACCAGCTGCCCCAGCGGCTGCTGCCTCGGCAACGCCTGCAACCCACGCAGCCTCGTGACCTGCGGCTCGGGCGGCGACACCTGCGCCACCTGCAGCGCCACCAGCGCGAACACCTGCGCGAGCAACGGCACCTGCCGCTGCGGCACCGGCCCCGCGTGCGGCCTCGGCCAGACGTGCTCCGGTGGCGTATGCACCGGCGGCGCCTGCAACGGCACCAACTGCCCCAACGGTTGCTGCAACGGCGCGGC
The DNA here is from genome assembly GCA_043753165.1 of Archangiaceae bacterium. GTDB lineage: Bacteria > Myxococcota > Myxococcia > Myxococcales > Myxococcaceae > JAGSPQ01. Next base: position 2,472 of record JAYUXE010000005.1, read on the forward strand.
TTGCACCACGCCTTCGGTCGGCGCCTGCGGCTCGGGCGGTTCGACCTGCCTCGCCTGCGACACGATGATCGCCGCCTCGTGCAACGCCACCGGAAGCTGCGCGTGCGGCAGCGGCGCTGCGTGCGCGGCCGGCCAGATCTGCAGCGGCGGCACATGCGTGTGCAACGCCTCTTCGTGTGCCAGCGGCTGCTGCGCCGGCAACGTCTGCACTGCCCAGTCACTGTCCAGCTGCGCCCAGCCCGGAGCGGCCTGCCAGGCCTGCACCGCCACGACGGCCGACAGCTGCACCAACGGCACCTGCACCTGCGGCTCCGGGCCGGCGTGCGGCCCCGGCACCCGCTGTCTCAACAACCAGTGCGTCTGCGACGCGACCTCGTGCGCCAGCGGCTGCTGCGTGGGCGACGTCTGCAAGGCCAGCACCGCCGCCACCTGCGGTACGGCGGGCGCCGCTTGCGTCGCATGCAACCCCAACGCGTCGAACAGCTGTACCGGCGGCGCGTGCAGGTGCGGCACGGGGCCGGCGTGCGCGGCCAATCAGCAGTGCGTCAACAACACGTGTGTCACCAACCCGTGCACCGCAGCGAACTGCTCGAACGGGTGCTGCACCGGCTCGACGTGCACGACCGCCAGAACCATCACGTCGTGTGGAGCGGCCGGCGCGGCGTGCGCAGCTTGCGACCCATTGACCGCAGATTCCTGCTCGAGCGCCGGTGCCTGCCGCTGCGGCGCCAATGCCGCCTGTACGGTCGGCAACAAGTGCATGAGCGGCAACTGCATCCCCGTGATGTGCAACGTCACGTCTTGCCCGAACGGCTGCTGCGCGACGGGCGTGTGCAAGGTGGCTGACGTCGGCTTCTGCGGCACCGGGGGCGGCATCTGCACCGCCTGCAACCTGGCGAAGGCCGACAGCTGCTCGCCTGCGGGAAACTGCCGCTGCGGCACCAGCCCGGCCTGCGGTAACAGCACGAGTTGCTCTGGCGGCGCCTGCACGGCCACGGGCTCCGCGTGCGACGCCGCCAACTGCCCGTCGGGATGCTGCAAGGACGCGATGCACTGCGAAGCCCGGACAGACAAGCGATGCGGAGTCGGAGGCTCGGCGTGCGTCGACTGCGGCAAGCAGGCAGATGCCTGCGGCGCTGACGGCCTTTGCCGCTGCGGCGCCAACGCCGCCTGCACGGTCGGCAACAAGTGCATGAGCGGAAGCTGCCAGTAGCATCAGGCCGGGGACTCAGGGGCTTGATGGCGCGGCCGAGACGATCGCGTCCACGATGGCCGCCGCGTCCTGTCCCACGCCTTCGCTGCGGTGCACGATGACGCCTTCCTGATCGAGCACGGTGATGAGGTTCGAGTGGGCAAAGTCGCCGTTGCCCATCGACCGGTACTTCATGCCCAGCAGCGCAGCGAGGTCACGCACGCCGTTGGGGTCTCCGGTCAGCAGGGTCCACTGAGCGCCCTCGAGCCGGCGAGACGCGGCGTAGCTGGCGAGCTTCGCGGGCGTGTCGCGCTCGGGGTCGAACGACACCAGCACCAGGTGCACCCGTGGTCGAACGGCCTCGGGCAGCTTTCCGAAGATCCGCGCAACGTCCGATGCGATCAACGGGCACACCGTCTGGCACGAGGTGTAAATCATCGAGAGCACCACCACCTTGCCGCGCAGGTCTTGCAAGACGAGGCGCTTGCCAGTGGAGTCCTTCCACTTCGCGCCGAGGTTGTAGAGCGATCGCGTGCTGGGCGCGGCCGCCTTTTCAGCCGGCGCCTGGTGGTGATGGTGGTGTGGCGGGTCCACTGCGGCCGGCGCCTGTGACAGCACCACGAGCGCGGCCAGGGTCATCGTGAAAGTCATGGGCTCCTCGCACAGCGAAAACCAAGGGTGCGCAGCGCGTAGCTGGCCTGCAGACTGCTGCGAAACGCGTAGCGCATGAAGGCGGTGTAGTTGCCGGGGTCGGAAGCGCGCGCGGCTCCGGCGCCGCAGAACCGCTTCACATCCCTGCCTTGCGCGTCGCGCGCGTCGTCGCCCACCAGGGCCTCGTTGAAGTCCAACACCCACTCCCAGATCACCCCGTGCAGGCCCTGAACCCCGAAGCGATTCGGGGCGGCAGCGGCTGACTCGCGTCGAGCGTCTGTCGTTGGGCGCGCGTACCACTCGAGGATCGCGGCGTTGACAGCGCGGGCGGCAACGCCGTTCTCCGCGGCTGCGCGTTCCCACTGGGCAGTGGTGGGCAGCTCACCGCCCTTCCATCGGCAATAGGCGCTGGCCGCAAACCAGGACACTTCGGTGACGGGTTGCTTTTCTGCACTGGGATTGAGGTCGCCCACCCAGCTGCCGAGGTACCCCGGGTCGGCGAACACGGCCGGTACGCGAGAGCGCCGCCAGCCCGGCGTGGCGCGCACGAACGCCAGGAACTCGGCCTGCGTCACCGCCCGCGCGTCGAGCCGAAATGCCGGCACCTCGATTGGTGGGAGCTCAACAGCACCTGCGTCAATCGGATCCGCGTCGACGAAGAAGGGCTGGTACGGGCCCGCAGGGATCAGGCGTGTGCCCGGAGTGGCGGCCAGTGCGACGGCCAGTGTGGCCGCGAGGCTCAATGGGCGCCCGCGCTGGTCAACGAGCCGGGCGCCGCGCGGTGCTTGACGACGAACGCAGGCGTGAACTCTTCGCCCTTGTTTCCCCACTCGCTCGAGACGTACGTGAGCACGTTTGCGACGTCCTCGTCGGAAAGCTGCCACGCGGGCATCACGCCATTGAATTCCTTGCCGTTGACGGTGACCTTGCCATTCAGGCCCGCGGTCACCACCTGCACCGCGCGCTTCATGTCTGCGTTGAAATAATCGGACGCAGCGAGGGGAGGAAAGGCATTGGGAATTCCGGCGCCCGTGGGTTGGTGACAGGCCATACAGTTGACGGTGTAGATCTGCTTGCCGGCGGCGATGCGCTCGGGCTTTGTGCGGGCAGCGGGCGGCTTCGGGGCATCCCCTTCCGGCACGCGCATCTTCGAGCCCTCAGGCAGGTAGACCGCATCGGTGATTTTCCCCGAGTAGACCGCCTTGTTCTCGGGGCCCTGGACCTTGAGCATGGCGAGGGCGCCCTTGTTGAAGGCGCGGGTGATGGAATGATCGACCAGGAGGTAGTCGCCTGGCGTGTCGAGCTTGAGCTCGACCTGGCTCGCACCACCCGAGGGGATGAGGGTGGTCTGCACGTTTTGGGTCTCCACACGTCCGGCCTCGGTGCGAACGGAGTCGAAGATCTCACCGATGACGTGGAAGGAAGAGATGAGGTTGGGCCCGCCATTGCCGACGAAGAGGCGGACCTTCTCACCCACCTTCGCGGTCAGCGCGCCGCCTTCCATCAGCGCGCCCACGGAGCCGTTGAAGACCACGTAGTCGGGGCGTTCATCGATCGCTTTCTCCATGCTGAACGGCTGCAGTCCGCGATCGCCGTACAGTCCCTTCGTATAGAACTCGCCCTGCATCACGTAATACTCGCGGTCGACCTTTGGCAGCCCCTCGCGCGGCTCGACGAGAATCAAACCATACATGCCGTTGCCGATGTGCATCGCGACCGGCGCCGTGGCGCAATGGTAGACATAGAGGCCGGGGTTGAGAACACTGAAAGAAAAGGTCGAAGAGTGCCCAGGAGCAGTGAAGGAAGAGGACGCTCCGCCGCCGGGTCCGTTGACGGCGTGCAGGTCGATGTTGTGGGGCATCTTGTTGTCGGGGTGGTTGTCGAGGTGGAACTCGACGAGGTCGCCCTCGCGAACGCGAATGAACTTCCCCGGCACCTTGCCGCCGAAGGTCCAGAAGGTGAACTCGACGCCATCGGCGAGCTTCTGAACCACCTCTTTGACCTCGAGGCGCACGATGACCTTCGTCGGGTGGTCCCGGGTGATGGGCGGAGGCACCTGCGGAGCGTCCGTGAGCACCGCCTGTTCT
>JAYUXE010000006.1:0-6399 GCA_043753165.1 Archangiaceae bacterium
TCGTGTTGCAGGTGGTGCCCGCGGTTTTGCACCCGTTGGCGGTCGCGTCGCAGGACGGGAACAGATAGCCAGTGGGCGAAGTGCCGCCGTCGTTCTGCAGCAACCGATTGCACACGTAAAGGTTGGCACCCACTCCGCCGCCGGGACGCTGAGTCTTTCCCATTCCCGGGGTGGTGCAGCTCGCAAGACAGGTAACGAACGGATTCGCCGTGCTGCCGAGGTCGAGACAGACGCCACTGTTACCGCAACCGGTAGGTCCCCAGCCCTTGCTGCCGTCTTCATCGCATTCCGACATGCAGTATCCGCCGGGCAGACCTGACGCCTGACCCTGCACGGTCTCTGGGTAACAGAACCCGAATGCCTTGTTCGGCGGGTTGATGCACGCCGTGTTGTCGAGACACGCCTGGCCAAGCTTGTTCGGAGGCTGACCCGCGTCGTACGCCGGCAGTGGGCTCAACCAGCAAATGCCGGGCATGCCGGCCGTGCCGTAGCAGGTGTAGCCGGTGCGGCAGGTCGATTGCGTCGCGCCGTTCGGGCAGTTCGCCAGACAGACCTTCTCGTACTCGCCAAAGAGGTCGAGTCCCGAGTTCTCGCTGCAGGTCGCCCCAGTGGGGCACGTGCCCTGCGCCGCGCCGGTGCACGGCAACGTGCAGTACCCCTGCGGGTACGTGAAGTTCGTGCTCGTCGACAGCTTGCACTTCGCGTTGGCGCCCAGCGACGCACACTGCGAGGTCGTCGTGCACGCTGCGCCCACCGCGACCGTCACCGCGCCGCAGACGCCGTTGTTGCAGGTCTGACCGCCGAGGCACGCCTGGCAGGAATTGCCACCGATGCCGCAGCTGCCCGGACCTTGACCAGCCACCGCCTGGCAGGTGTTGGACGACGTGCAGCAACCCGCGCAATTCGCCGCGCTGCACGCGACCGTGCCGCCACCGCCCGTGCCCGCGCCGCCCCCCGTGCCGACGCCGCCACCCGTGCCGACGCCGCCACCGGTGCCGACGCCGCCGCCCGTGCCAACGCCACCACCCGTGCCAACGCCACCACCCGTGCCGACTCCGCCGCCCGTGCCAACGCCACCGCCCGTGCCGCCGCTGCCGCCGCCCGTGCCGTTGTTCATGCAAGCACCGTTCGAACACGTCTGACCCGTCGCGCACGCCACGCAGGCGATGCCGCTGCTGCCGCACGCGGCAATCGATGCGCCCGAAAGGCAGGCGCCCGTCGCGTCACGGCAGCCGCCGCAGGTGCCACCGGTGCAGACACCCTGCGCGTTGCAGGTCGCTCCGCCCGAAGCCGTGCAGTCGTTGCAGTTGATGCCGCCCGACCCGCACGCGCTGTCGGTGGTCGCCGTCTGGCAAACGCCCGCCTTCGTGCAGGTGTTACAGCTGGTGTCCTTGCAGACGCCCGCGTTGCAGGTCGCCGCGCCCTGGCAGGCCGAGCAGGTCGCTCCGGCTTTTCCGCACGCCGCCGTCACGCTGCCCGTCTGACAGGCGCCCGCGGCGTCACAGCACCCCGCACACGACTGCGCGCACGTCTGGGTCGAACCGCCGCCCGTGCCCGTGCCACCGCCGCTGCCACTGCCGCCGCCGGTGCCGGTGCCGGTGCCGCCCGCGACACAAGCGTTCGCCGTGCAGCTCTGGCCCGAAGGACACGCAACACACGACTTGCCCTGGTTGCCGCACGTCGCATTCGAGGACCCGCTTTGACACTTCGTCCCGTCGCAACAGCCGTTACAGTTCGACGGCGAGCACGTCGCCGCGGGTGGAGCGCTGCAGGCAGGAACTGCGAACGCGGCGATGCCCATCGCAAAGCTCGCGACGACCAAACGGACTTGTTTCATTTTGTAGAACCCCTCGGTACCGGCCGAAATTTGTCGGCTTCGTACCCGCAAGACACCCGGGGGTTCAACCGGGCGCAGACTTCCATCGGTCAACAGAAGGATTGTGCCCATCGGCCTTGTCGACTCGAATGCCGCGCTGTGTCGGATCTGGCGGTGAGGGCAGAGGGCCTGGTGAAGCGGTTTGGCGGCTTCACGGCGGTCGATGGCTTGACGATGTCGATTCCGCGCGGCGCGTTCTACGCGTTCCTCGGCCCCAACGGCGCCGGCAAGTCGACCACCATCTCGCTGCTGACGGGCATCTACGCGCCCGACGCCGGCAGCATGTCGATTCTCGGGGTCGATGCGATTGGCAAGCCGCTGGCGGTGAAGAGCCGCATCGGCGTCGTGCCGGAAGAGCTCTCACTGTTCGAGCGCCTCACCGCGCGTCAGTACCTGACGTTCTGCGGCCGTATGCATGGGCTGTCGGGCGATGAGGCGGCCGCGCGCGGCGAAGAGCTGCTCGCCTTGACCGAGCTGTCTTTCAAAGCCGGAGCCCTGGTCGCCGAATACTCGAAGGGCATGCGGCGCCGGCTCGCGATCGCGGCGGCGTTGATTCACGCGCCCGAGCTCGTGTTCCTCGATGAGCCGTTCGAAGGCATCGACGTGCTGGCTGCCGGCGTCATCCGCGAGCTCCTCTCTGACTTGTCGCGCCGCAAGGTGACGCTGCTGCTCACCACGCACGTGCTCGAGATCGCCGAAAGGCTCGCGACGCACGCGGGGATGATCAAGGCCGGCAAGCTGATCGACGAAGGCAGCGTCGGTGAGCTCAAAGACAGACACAGCTGCGATCGCCTCGAGACGGTGTTCGAGAAGTTGATCGGCGTGCCCGTCGCCCGCGACACGCGGCTCTCGTTTTACGGAACCGGCGCGACGTGAGCGCGCGGGCCGCTCCGAATTTCCTCACCCACCTGCGGCTCTTATGGGGCCTGCGCCTCGACATCGGGCTCAACGCCGGCAAGCACCGCGCGTTGTCGGTGCTCGGCTTCCTCGCGTCGAGCACGCCGGCCGTCGTGCTGGGCGCCGGCGCGTATTCGTTGATGGCCCACCCCGTCATCGCGCAGAGCCCGGCGTGGCAGGCGTTCATCTTGAACCTGCTGTGCTTCGTCACCACCGCGGTCTGGGCGACCTGGCCGGTGATGAGCGCGGGCGTCGATGATCACAGCGAAGTCTCGCGCTACGCCGCGTTTCCCATCTCGAGCTTCCGCCTGCTGCTCGCCTCCACGCTGGCGAGCATGGCCGAGCCCCGCGCGCTCGTCTTCTACGGCCCCGTGGTTGGAGCCGCCCTCGGCTACCTGCGCCTCCACCCGCCCTCTTCCTGGGCGCTGGCCCTTCTTCTCTTCGTTGCGTTCGCGCTGTTCAACGCGGCGCTGTCGCGCGTGGGCCTTCACCTCGTGCTGAACGTGCTGCGACAACAGCGCAGCGCCGAGCTCATCGGCGGCTTCTTCGTCCTTTTTCTAATCGGCGCGTCCCTCATCCCGCCCATCGACACCTCGTGGCTCACGCAGATTGGCGCCAACGTCAACGCAGTGCCTGACACGCTCATCGCCGACGCTGCGCTCGCGCTGGGCCGCGTGCCCCCTGGCTGGTTCGGGCATGGGCTCATCGCGCTCGGGACGCACGCGACGACGCGGGGCCTCGCCGACTTTCTCGCGCTGCTCGAGTTGATGATGGTCACGATGGTGATCGCGTACGGCCTGCTGCTTCAATTTCACCGGCAGTCGGGCCGCGCGGGACCCGGACCTTCGGCGAACGCGCGCGCGGGAAATCCGTTCGCGCGCACGAAGGCCCGGTTCACGACGCTGGTGGTGAGAGAGGCAATCGATCTCTGGCACAACCCGCGCGCGCGACTGCTCGCCTCGGTGCCGTTCATTCTTTCGATTCTGTTGAAGCTGCTGGGCGGCCGCGAGCTGTTCGTCTTTCTGTTGGGCGACTCGGCCGATGCGTGGGTGCTGGGCGGGCTTTCCATCTACAGCTCGGTGGTCATCGCCTCGACGTTCTCGCAGAACACGTTCGCGTACGACGGGCACGGCTTCTCGGTGTTCCTCGCGGCTCCTGTCGAGCTGGGCGATGTGATGAAGGCGAAGAACGTGGTGCACGCAGGCGCGGCATTCTTCCTCGCGTCGCTCGAGATCATTTTCTACCGGGTGTACTTCGGGCACGGCACGGCGGCTGACATCGCGTGCGCATTGCTGGGCGTGATTGCGCTGCTTCCGATACTGCTCGCGACCGGCAACTTCCTTTCGCTGTACTTCCCGGTGAAGTTCCACGCGAACCTGAAGCGGCGCGACAAGATTCCGTTTCTCGCCTCGATGATTGGTGTCGCGGCAGCGTCGGCGGGCTCGGCGCCCTGGGGTTGGGCGCTGAAGCTGCGGCTCGATCAACCTCCTGATGCAACGACGGTGCTGCTGATGGCGTTGTGGGCCGCGCTCGCGTGGATGATCTACCGCGGCGTGCTGCCCCGGGCGCTGACCCTGCTCGTGCAACGCCGCGAGATCGTGCTGCGCGCCGTGACGCGCGACTGATTCACTCGCAGCCACGTCGAGCCACCGCTGCACGGGATTTGCACAAACACTGCCGATTCCTTCCACAGACCGAACATCACGAAGCCACACGCCGCCCGTTGAATGGGCGACATGGAAAAGCTCCCGACCTGCCGCCATCCCCGCCGACTTCTCGCCGCCGCGAAGCGCCGGGCGCAGCGTGAGACTGCCTGGCCCGAGCCCGCGACGCGTGAGCCGCGTAAGGTCGGCGAGAGCTTCGGCATCGTCGGCTCATTGCTGGTGCTCTTCGCGGCGTTCGGCGTCATCCAGGCCACCTGTCTGTTCGGGCAGGTCGCGTTGCCTGCGCATCTGACCTGGGCCGAGTATGCGCGGCAGGGGTTCTTCCAGCTGCTGATCGTCGCGGGTCTTGCGCTCGCACTGATCACTGCGCTTCGAAACGCAGCAGAGTTTCCGGCGCACCTGAAAGCTCCGTTTCGGGCGATATGCACCGTGCTGATCGCGCTCACGCTGTTGATCCTCGCGTCGGCGGTGAAGCGGATCTCGCTGTACGAAGACGCGTACGGCTTCACGCGGATCCGCGTCTACAGCGAGGTGTTTGCGTGGGCCCTGGCAGCGATGCTCGCGTGGCGCGCGGTCACAGTCTGGTCGCTGCCTCGGACCTTCGCGACTGGCGTCTTCGCCTGCTCGATTGGCTTCGTCATCGCGCTGAATCTGATCAACCCCGACGCGTACATCGCCGAACAGAACCTCGCCCGGCAGGACGTCGACCAGGGCTACCTGCTGTCCCTGTCGGCCGATGCGACGCCGGTGATCGCGGGGCCGCTACACGCTGCACGTTGGCTAGCTTCTTCGTCGGTGCTAGTCGAGCCAGGTGGGTCGCGCGTTGCCAGGCATGTTGCTGTCGGAGCTCAGCGATGAGCTCGGCAGCCGAACGCGCGCACTCGAGACCTTGAAGTGGCTGTTCGCCCAGGCCCCCCTGCCCACGTCGCTGCCCGACGTGATGCCGGGCGTGAGCCAGAAGGTGTGGTCGGCGTTCAGGGCCCGCGGCGGTTTGACGTTGCCGCGCGTGAAAGAACGGCAGGTCTCGGCCGATGGCACCACCAAGTACGCGCTGGATTTCGGCGGCACGCTGGTCGAGACGGTGCGCATTCCCACCGAACGCCGCAGCACCATCTGCGTGTCGAGCCAGGCGGGCTGCAGCCGGCGTTGTGCGTTCTGCGCGACGAAAGAGCTCGGCTTCCAGCGGCAGTTGAAGGCGGAAGAGATCGTCGCGCAGTACCTGGTCGCGCGCGCTGAAGCATCGCCCGAGGCCCCCGCCCGCAACGTCGTCTTCATGGGCATGGGCGAGCCGTTCGACAACCTCGACGAGGTGATGCGCGCGGTCGAGGTGCTGACGCAATCGCCGGCGCCGCAATTGAAGGCCACCTCGGTCACCGTTTCGACCTCGGGCGTGCTGCCAGGCATGCGGCGGTTTCTCGCTGAGTCCTCCGCCTCGCTGGCCCTGTCGCTCAACGCCACCACCGATGAACAGCGCGAACACCTGATGCCGCACAACAAGACGTGGCCCATCGCCGCTCTGCTGGGCGAGCTCGAACGTTCCGACCGGGTGCACTTCATCGAGTACGTGCTCTTCGACGGAGTGAACGACACCGACGCCGACGCCGACCGTCTGGTCGCGCTGATGAAGCCGCTGCGGGCGCGCGTGAATCTGATTCCGCACAACCCCTTTCCCGGCTCGCCGCTGAAGGCGCCCAGCGACGAACGGCTGCGGCACTTTCATGCAAGGGTGGTTGGGCAGGGGCAGCTGTGTCTGGTGCGTTGGCCCCGGGGCCGGGAAATCGCCGCCGCGTGCGGTCAGCTGGTGTTGGCGAACAGCTCTGAGGGATTCGAAACTCCTGCCAGCGCGGTGTGATTGAATCGGCCAGCTCCATGGCCCGCGGAATTCTTTGCCCCAAATGCGCGACGGTCGCCCTTGCGACTGCGACGGTGTGCCCAAAGTGCGGCACGGCGTTCGGCACCGGA
>JAYUXE010000007.1:0-13863 GCA_043753165.1 Archangiaceae bacterium
GTCGGCATGGACATGGGTTCCAGCGCAGCTACCTTGTCGCGTTGCTGCAGGAACTCGCAGCGAGCGCATCGAATGCGCCCGACCTTGCGCCCTCCATCCTGCTCGGAATTGAAGAGCCCGAGCTTTACCAGCACCCGCCCCAGGCGCGACATCTCGCCAGCGTGCTCAATTCGTTTGGGGGCGCCAAAGGCCAAGTCCTTATCTGCACCCACAGCCCGTACTTCGTATCAGGCAAAGGCTTCCCGTCGGTCAGACTGCTCCGCCGCCGCTCGGAAAACGGTGGGCGGCGAAGCCAAGTTACCCACGCGCGGCTCGATACGATTCAGCAACTGCTCAAAGGCGCGGGGAGCGGAACCATTCGCTCTCTCGAGGGAGCGCGGATCAGGTTGCACCAACTACTCCACCCTGTAGCCAACGAACTCTTCTTTGCGCCAGTCGTCGTCTTGGTCGAGGGACCCGAAGACCTCGCCTACCTCACTGCACATCTGCAACTTAGCGGGCGGGCGGACGAGTTCCGTCGGCTCGGCGCGCACATTGTCCCAGCAAACATGAAGAGCAACCTACCTGTGCTCGTCGCCGTTGCTTCCGCGCTCGAGATTCCTGTCTTTTTGGTTGCCGATGCAGACACCCATAGGTGCAAAAACGCAGAGCAAAAGACACTGCACGAGACCGACAATAGAATGCTGCTGACGCTGACGGGCCATGCAACGGAAGTTCCTCTTCCCGTCGACAACATCTGGAAGAGCAACCTTGTGATGTGGAAGTCCGATTTGTCGGCGGTGTTCAAAGACGACGTCGGCGTCCAATACTACGAGGAGGCATCAAGGCGAGTTCGCGCTGAAGACTCAATCGAGGACCGAAACCTGGCCAAGAGCTCGCTCTTTATTGGCGAGGTCGTCGAAGACTTGTTCGTACGAGGCAGGCAATCAGAAAATCTAGAGCGCCTTTGCGAGGTCATTCTCGCCTTTGCGCGCCCCCTGCCAAACACGGCCGCCGCGGAGGGTCGAGTTGCCCCCATTCAACAAGACCTTTTCGGAAGAGGGTGAACTCGAACATTGGTGGGCTTGAGCTACGCCAGAAACGAACGTTTCCTGATGGGGCACTACTTCTTCGTTGGCTTCGCGTCAGGCTCGTCCTCGTCGTCATCACCAATGACGGCAGCGACGACGAAGGTGATGATGCCGACGAAGCCGGCGAGGGCGAGCAACTCGCCCCAGTTCGAGCTGGCCTTCTTCTTGGTTACTGCGGCAACTGCTTCGCGTGTTCGCTTCATCGACTCGTGTACCTGCGCATCCAGCGTGTGGACGTCCAGCCCCAAGGCGCGCGCGAGTTGCCCGTAGAGAAAGGCGTCGGGGCGCCGACCCGCTTCGATCTTCGAGATCGCCGACTGAGAGACGCCAACCCGTTCGGCCAAAGCAACCTGGGTCAGACGCAGTTGCTCCCTCAGCCGGACGACGACCTGGCCCAGGACCATCCCAAAGGCTTCTCCTTCACGTGCGTCGGGGGCTGCGGGCTGGGGTACGGGCACGGGCTTCTCCTGGGAGTCAGGTAACACGCTCTCGGGAAATTGCCGCTTTGGAATATTATGCAGGTGTTGCTTGAAAAATCCTACCATGTCCGATATTCACGGATGCTGCTGCGACGTGCCAATCGATCCCCATGGGATCCAGGAGAACTTCATGCTGCTCGGACCGATTCAGGTGCTGGATAAGTTGGGCGAAGGCGGGTTGGCGGTCGTGAAGCGTTGCAGGACGGCCGATGGGCGCTACTTCGCCGGGAAGTTTCTGAAGAGCCAATCTGCGTCGAGCCAGACCATGCTTGACGACGAAGCGCGGCGGCATCAACGCCACCAGGGACCTCACGTCGTGCCCTTCCTCGGCAGGATTACGCTCGACGATGGAACCCAGGGCCTCGCCTTCGAGTTGATGGAAGGCGATCTAGCCCGGCTTGGACGGCTTTCCGCGTCGAAGACACTCGAGTACCTCGGGCAGATCGTTAGTGCGGTGGCCGGAGTCCACGCGTCTGCTTTCGGAGCAGCTCACGGCGATCTAAAGCGGCAAAACATTCTGACTACGGGCCCCATCGCAAAGTTGAATGATTTTGGGCTGGCGCGGGGAGGCCCGGGGCAGACCACCATGTTCGGTCCGCATTCGGGAGGCACCCCCGGGTACATGCCGCCTGAGGGCTTCACGTCACAGGCGGGGGACATCTACTCGCTGGGCGCGGTCTTCTTCGCGAGCCTGTCGGGCCGCGAGCCGATGGCGAACGAAGTGCTCGTCATCAAGGACACCGGGTGCCCACTTGTTGAAAATGCCGTCAATCGGATGCTTTCGCGTGAGCGCTACAACCGTCCGACCGCTTTCCAGGTGCAACAGCAACTGGTGTTCTTGAAGACCGAAGCATCGAAGGTTGTTGTTCAGGGCGAAGACCCGCTCTGGTCCTTCGTGAAATTCGCCGCGTGCGTAGCGGGAGTCGTCGCTGTCGCCAACGCCATCGGCCAAGAATAGATTTCGCGCGCAGAGATGCTGGACCACGAGGTGTGGCGCTGGGTCAAAGGGCCGCGCAAGCTGAGCCCGTCGCACCGGCGCTGGTACTACCCGAACTCCCACGCTGTTGGCTCTCACCTGCTTGGGCCACCCGTTTCTCACGAGCATTCCCCACCCCGGTTCAGCCCCACCACCGCGTGACGCCCGTCCGTCTTGCCCTACGTTGATGCAGTCTGTCCACGTTTGAGCTCGGTCGCGCCGTAGCGAGCGCAGCGAGCGAAGGCGCCCCGTTCGGCGCGCACTGCGGTCACTGCTTCTTCTTCGCCGACTTGGCTGGCTCCTTCAGTGATGGCTTCTGGCGAGCCCGATACGACTCGCCTTCGATCACGAGGTCGTAGGCCCCGCTGGTGAAGCGGTCGATGGCTGCCTGGGCGCGGATTGGATCCGCGAAGGTGGCGTGCCACTCGTCGGGCCCGCGGTTCGAAGTCACCACCATCGAGCCGGCACGGTGCCTCTCGGTGAGGATTTCGTAGGCATCGCGGCTCTCGATCGCATCCATCGCGTCGAGTCCGAAGTCGTCGACGATGAGCAGGTCGACCGCGATGAGCTTGCGCAGCTCGGCTTCGTACGTGTTGTCGAGTCGCGCGTGCTTCAGCGTCTTGAGCATCTTGTCCGCACGCACGGCGACGACCGAATAGCCGCGCCGGCAGGCGATGTGCCCCAGCGCGTGCGCGAGAAACGTCTTCCCTACGCCGACCGGGCCCACCATCGCGACGTGCGCGTTGGCCTCGATGAAGCGCAGGCTGACAATCTCATTGAGCAGCGCCTTGTCGTAGGTAACCTTCGCTGTCGCGTCCCACGACTCGAGCTGCATTTCCGGGTCGAGGCGCGCTTTCGCAGCGCGCAGCGAAGCGCTCAGGCTCTCGCGTCGCGAAGCCTCGTCGCTGAGCGCCATCAGCAGGAAGTCCTGATGAGGCATTTTCTGCTGCCTCGACAGCGCCAGCCTGTCTGCGAGCGTGGCCAGCATCCCGGACAGCTTGAGTTTTCGAAGCACGGTCTTCAGTTCGGCGGAAACCACGTCCATCGTCATGACTTCTCTCCTTCGGTGTCGCGCCCGCGGGATGCGAGCGAGAGGGCGTATTGGCCGGGCGGCCGCAGGTAGCGGGCCAGCGGAATCACTTGTGCGGTCGGGGGCGGTGGCGCCGCAGGGGCGAGTGCCAGTTTCAGCATTCGCTCGAGCCGCTCGACGTCCACCATGTCGACAGCCAGCGCGACCCGACTCGTTTCTTCGACGCGTGCGTCGCCGTACTTCCGGCAGAGGTTGAGCAGCGCGCGCACCCGGCGCATGCGCGTCCACGGCAGCGGCCCATCGAGCAATCGCCGCGCGTACTGGCCGACCGCTGCACCGTGTTCCGCCGCCTGCTTCGCGAGGAAGTCGACGTCGCGCATCGCGTAGGGCGTCTTGTGGGCAGGAAAGTCCGTCGGGTCGATCGACTTCTCGCCCGGCTTCTTCCGCGGATGCGTCTTCACCAGCTCGAAGCCGTCGTAGAAACGCACGAGCATGCTGTCGGCTCGCGCCGTCAGCGTCCGGCCTATGAGGCGCGTCGGCAGCGAGTACAGCGAGCGCGCCACCTGCGCGAAGTGGTCTCTGGCCACCTTCGGTTCCGCCCAGACGGGCACGTCGTAGATGGCGTCCGGCGCGGCCAGAAGACACGGCTTCTCGATGGCCTCGAAATGCTCTTTCGGCATCCGCAGCGTCGTTGAGTGCTCTCGCAGGCCGTACTCCTCGGCGTACCAGCGGCGCGCGTGCGCACGCGCTTGCTCGACGTCGCGCAGCACCTCTCCGGCAAAGCAGTCGTCACGCGTGTCGCGCACGCTTCGCTCGACGCGACCTTTGTCCTTCGGTCGCCGCACACGCGCGGCGTCGATGTGGAAGCCGCGCGCCTGCGCGTAGTCGAGGAAAGCCCGCGTCACCGTCCCGCCCAGTGCCTTCGCTTCCTGGATGATGGCTTTCGTGTTGTCGGGCACCACCACGCGGAAAACGCCGTCGTAGAAATCCCACGCCGCTTCACAGGCCTCGATTGCCGAGGCCGTCGTCTCGTTCTCGCTCGGGTACACGAAGCGGTACCGCGAGACGTTCGGCGTGAAAATCCACGCCCGCAATCGCCTTCGGGTGCCGCTCGCATCCGGCGTGAGCGTCACGACCCAACCCACGTCGAGCTGCAGCTCTTCGCCAGGCTTGCCGTCGATGACCGGCACGGTCGCGGCCTTCCGCCCGAAGCCAAGCGCTTCCACTGCGTAGCGGTGCAGCGTCGAGTACGGCACCTCGACGCCATTGCGCCGCATCAGCCGGTGCACCTTCGTCAGCCGCACGTCCTGGCGCAGCAGCTTCTCGACAAAGTCCTTCGCCGCTTCACAGCGAGCCCATGCGTCGCCGTGGTCGCGATCGCGTTGCCCGCGAAGCCCGCTCAGGATTCGCGCGACGAGCTCGTCCGTCAGCGAGTCGGGGCCGCGCTCTACGCTCAGGGCCTCGCGTTCCGCGGCGGCCACGTAGCGCCTGACCGTCTTCCGGTCGGCCCCGGTGTTCACCGCGATGCGGGCCTTGGCGACGCCCATCAGCCACTGCCGCAGCACTTCTCTGACTTCGATCACGGTCACCTCTCGGTACGCCATCGGGCCTCCTCGCCGGTCGCCATGACCGGTCTGGAGCCCTCTCTGGCGTCACGCGGAGGTGGGTGGGGAATCCTTGTGAGAAACCCCGGCAGGGGTGGGGAATGCTCGTGAGAAACTCAGGCCCTCACTGGCCCAAGCTCGTGAGAACCAACACCCACGCGTGGCTGCTCGACGACGTGCACGCCCTCGAGTCAGGCATCGATAGCAGCGGGCAGCTCGGATTCTGGCGGGTGCGCGGTTCGGCGTTGCGGAGCGTTCGGAACAAGCTGCGGTAGCAGTCCCGAATTCTCCGCGGCCGCTTCATCGACTGCAGCAACGCGATATGCCCCGCGCCGAGGAGCCCCGGAACCCTCGCTCGGCTCCGAGCCCGTGCGCGCACGGCGCGAGCGATTGTTCTTTCCTCCCACCCATCAGAGCGGAACACCGGGCGAGCGCTTTCCGTTCGTCGTCGGCTCGATTCGTTCCGGGCACGGATGAATGTGTTGGAAGTCAGACAGGTCGGTGGCGTGCGCGCACGCGCTCGGAGCGCGAAGAGAATCGGGGCTTGCCGGCGTGACGCCGCTCGAACCCCTCTTGCGGCCGGACTACAGCTTCAAGCGTTTCGATTGAGCGGGAAGCGACAGGTGCGCTTCGATGACAGCGGTGAGCGCTGACAGCGAAACGCCGTCGCTCGAAAGTTCGCGTTGCCGGGAAGGGTCAGCCGCATCAAGGGTCCGGTGCTCGCACGCGTTGAAGTACTTTCGCCTGCTGATTCCGGGTCGACACGTAGACGTGGCGCTCTTTGTCAGCCGCGCTCGCGATTCCGATCGCAAACAAATCTGCCTCCCAGTGGTCGAGGACCTGCCAGCGGGAGGGGTCGAGCGCTGTCGACATATTCGAGACGAGTCGGAGAATCGATTCATCTTTCACCAGACTCGCAATGGACGGCACCATAGAGTCTACGCCGCGCTTGCCGAGGAATCGCTCCGCCGGACGATATGCGTCGAGCCTCGCTGCGTTTCTGACGCCGAGTCCTTCGCTGGCCGAACGACGAACCCTGTCCGCATCCGCCGCGCGTCACGTTGTGACGCCGGCGATCGGCCCCATCAATTATTACGAGGTGAGCACCCCATGTCGAAGAAGGCATCCGCGCGCGCGTCGGGCACCGACGCGAGCAGCACACCCGCTCCTCCTGCGCCCTCCCCGTCCGCCTTCACCCCGGAACCGTTCGTCCGGGAGGTTCGAAACCTCGGCTGGCGCGGTTGGACGTTGCTCTGCGTCGTGGTGCTCCTGTTCAACCTGCCGGTGCTTCACTTCTTCGTGTTCCGCGGGCAGCAGCCGGCCACGGTGGTGCTTCCGTTCGCCGACGACTTCTCGAATCCCGCCAGCATCGAGTCGAACTACTTCTCGTCCGGTGGCTTTTGGCGAACGGTGCAAGGCGAGCTGTTGTCGCCGGGCGTGAAGAACAACCCGGTCTGGCTGGGTGCGGTGCTCCCCGACGACGTGGTGTTCGAGCTCGATGTTCGCTGCATGTCTCCTGAGGGGGACATCCGCGTCGAGCTGTTCGGCAACGGCGTCGACCCATCGTCCGGGTACGTTTTCGTCCACGGCGGCTGGAACAACTCCGCCTCTGTTGTTGCGCGGCTCGATTTGAACGCACCGCCCATCGAGGCCCTCCGCCAGAAGGCGAGGGAGCACGGCAAGTCGGAAGCCGAGGTCTTCACGTCCACCACGCGCGTGCGGTGGATGGCGAACCTCCATCCCGTGCAACCCGGAAGGCCGTACCACTGGCGCATCGAAAGCGATGGGAACCGGTTGCGTTGGTTTGTCGACGGGCAGCTCGCGGTCGAGCTCGAGGACCCGGTGCCGTTGCGAGGACGCGGGCACGACCGCGTCGGGCTCTCGGGATGGGAGTCGCAGCTCTACTTCGACAATTTGAGCGTGCGGCCGGGCGGCAACTGACTCGTCGAGGAGTTCCGTGAACCAGCGGCCCCGGTTTGTCTCGCCCGGGCCTGAGCGCAGTGTGGGCCGGCCGTGAATGGATGGTTGAAGTGGGGACGTGCGGTCAGAGGCGTGCGCGCACGCCTCTGAGCTGCGGGAAGGATCGCACTTGCTGGCATGTTGCCGGTTCGATTTGCTTTGCGAATCGCGAGGCGCGTTCCCGGTATCTTCGCCACGTTGACTCCGCCCATCCGCAGATTCCCGCGCCGTGGGTTCCGGTGGAGGCCGCGGGGCTCGAGCTCGAGCTTCGACTCGATGTCGGCGGCGGGCGTCCCCTTCGCGGCCGCGCGGCGCACGCCATCGCGTTGCGACGACGAGGACGACGTTCTTTTCCGACTCGACGATGGAGAGACGGTCGCTGTCGTCCATCTGACCTGGTCCGGCAAAGCCGAACCCGCCCCGTGGCCTTCGACGCGGACGTACCTCAGTTTCGCGGACTGGCAGCGGGCGCAAGCCGCCGAGGAACGTTGACCGACGCCCGCACGCCGACAGGGGAGGCCGCCTTCGACAGCGAACGCCTGAAGGCACGACTGGTGGCTCTCGGCTTCAAAGCGCAGCTCGCGTTTCTGCTGTCCTGCGCGGAGCGGCTCTTCCCCAACTACGCCATGTTCCACGCGCACCACCGCTGGGGAGACATCGCGCCGCTGCGGGACGCACTCGAGCTCGGCTGGAAGCAGCTCGAGGGTGATGAGATTGAACGAAAGGAGATCGTTGCCGCTCTCGTGCGCTGCCTCGAGGTGTTGCCCGACATGGACGAGTTCGGCACGGACCAAGGCTCGGACGGGCTCGACGCCGCGGTGTGCTGCGCTCTGGTGCTGGACCTCCTCATCAGTCGCGAAGCGCGAGAGGTCATCCGCGGTGCATCCCTGGCGCGTGACACGGCGGACCGACAGGTTCTCGAGCTCGCGTCGCTTCACCCTCAGGATGCCGAGCTCGAGGCAAAGGTTCTCGCCCACCCGCTGATGCAGAAGGAGCTCGCACGACAGCGAGAGGACGTGGAGCTGCTGGAGAAAATGGACTGGTCCGCCGGCTCGCCCGCAGCAAGCGGCGCCGCCTGGCGCGAACGCACGGCACGACGCCCGCCCTCTTGACCTGGCTGCTCGCGCGATTAGCTTGTTGCTCGAGGCGAGCGGGACATGGCTGACTCGCAAAGGTGAAGTGATGAGCCGGCGTCGACGGCGCACCCGTCTCGCGCGTCGAAGTGGCACCCATGCAGTGGCCTCATGCCGGCCTACCCCGTTTCCTCCAGAGCTCCGCGCGCGTGCGCGCTCATTGCTGGCGGTCGTTCCGCCTCACTGCTTCCTCTATGCACAAGGCCCCTGCGCGCGTGACCGGTTGCGAATCCCGAGCAGTGAGAGGTGGCGGAGGAGCGGGCCGGACGTGGGTGGCGTGCGCGCACGCGCTCGGAACCCGGCGAAGTTCGCGGCTTGCTGGCATTTCTCGGTTTGCGCGTGCCGATGCGAATCGCGTCCGTTTGCCGGTAGCCTTGTCCCGGTGAGCGAGCCCATGACCGACCAGTCACCGACTGTTGGGCCGCGAGTTCCTATCGAACCCTCGAAGTCCGCGGGCCTGGAGTTCGAGCTTCGACTCGAAGTCAGCCCCGGGCATCCCCTTCGCGGTCACGCGTCGCGCCGACCCGGATGACGTTCTTTTCCGACTCGACGACGGAGAAATGGTGGCCTCGTCCATCTGGCCAGCTCCGACAAGCCGGAAGCTGCCCGTGGTCCTCGACGCGCACCTGCTCGAGTTTCGCGGACTGGCAACGGGCCGCGGCGGCGGAGCACCTTTGAAGGGAGGACTGCAGCCGACCTTCGAGGGTGAACGCCTCCTCGAGCGCATTCAGCAACTGTCGTTTGAGGCTCAGCTCGCCTTCCTGCTGTCGTGCGCCGAGCGGCTACTGCCCGGATACGTCGCCTTCCGCGCGCACCACCACTGGGGCGATGTCGCGCTTCTGCGGCAGGCACTCGACCTGGCCTGGAAGCGACTTTCGGGACACGCCCTGAATCGAGACGAGCGGCTCTACCCGCAGGGCGCCAGTCAGGAAGAGGCCGTCTTCGCGCCTGCCTTGCTGATGCGAGTACAGCGAGCCAGCTTTCGTGGACGAAAGGCCCGATTCAGAGTGACCAGGCGATGCGCCTCCTTGTGTGGATGCGCGCCGGCTATTAGGCGGAGCGACAGCGGCAACCAGAACTCTTGCAGCGCCCTTCCAAAACCGCTCTATTCGAACTCGTGAAGAATTTGAGTTTCCCGGGTGTGCTCCTTGCTTTGACGGCCACGATTTTGCCAGCCCACGCACAACGCGGCGTTCAAGCGCCGGACGCAGACCTTGACACAATAAGGAAGCTTCTGGAGGTCCCTGAGAGCCGCGTCGACTTCGCGGTAGCGAAATTGACCTTTGATCGAATGGTTGACCCGCGAATCGACATCGCCAAGAACATCAAGCGGCTCGACGAAATGGTGGTGCAGATCAAGTCGAACCTGCCCATCAACGCCAGCAGCCGGGAGAAGATTGAGTCGCTGAAAAAACATCTTTACCAGGCCGGAGAGTGGAACGCGAACCACCCCTTCGTCTACGACTTCGAGTCCTCAATTGACAACCTCGACGTCAAGCTGCTGCCTAACTACATCGTCAGCAGAAAAGGGAACTGTGTCTCGATGCCGTTTCTTTTCCTTGCGTTGGGGCAGAAGCTCGGCATCGACGTAACAGCCTCGATTGCACCCGAACACGTGTTCGTAAAGTTCAGAGACGAGACTGAACACGTATTCAATCTTGAGACTACTAGTGGAGGAGGCTTCACCAGCGACGCGTGGATTCAAAAGGAGAGCCCGATGACTTCCCAGGCATTGGCCAGCGGAATTTACATGGCGCGGCTCACTAAGAAAGAAACCGTTGTTGCGATGCTGGACACCCTGTTGGAACATTATGGGAAACGCGGACAGCAGAAGCGCCGCATTACGCTCGCGCGCCTCGCGCTGGAGCACTATCCAAAAGACATATCGGCGATGCTTCACATCCATGGAGCCTACGGCCAGTTGGTGGCCACCCGATTCCAAAGCAAATACAGGTCGCCGAAGGAAATCCCGAAGGAAGAGATCGCCCGATACAAAGAACTCAACGAGTCGGCACAGCGCTGGCGGAGTCAGGCGGAGTCGCTGGGTTGGCGCGAGCCCAATGTGGCGGACCTAGACAAGTACCGGCAAGTCGTGGACCTTGCGAAATCAGCTTCAACCGCCGGAAAAACGGAATGACCATTCAACAGCTCGCCAGAAATACCGCCGTGATGATTGTTCTATTCGGACTCAGCCATGGTGGAAACGCGTCGGCCCGATACCTCCAGCCAGAACCGATGCTCACGCGTCCGTTGGTCGCAGCAGAATTGGCGCGAAGTGGTCGACCTCTGAATCCCTACTCGTACGCATATAGCAACCCCATTGGCCACACAGACTCGACCGGGCTGATGGTGGAGATCGACCCTTCCTGCGCCCCGTACCCCCAGTGGGTCGAAAAAGCCCTTGCGATGATCAACCTGACCGTGAGCACCAACCGGAACAAGAGCGCAGTCGCGAGCTCAATCTCAAAGATTCTTGATTCGCCCACGGTGCACAAGATCTATTGCACCATGGATCCAGCTCCGGACCCGACCTTCTGCGCCTACACTTCCGGGTCCGGAACCGTACTCTTCATGGGCAAACTGCTTTCCCAAGGCAGCAAATGTCTCTGCAGTGGGAAACTGCTTGCGCACGAACTGGGTCACGTCGCGAACGGATTTTCCAATGACGAATCGATTCCGAACACCTGCGAACAAGCGACCAAATGCGATGGCACCGTCTTTTAGCCGGTTGGACTGTTATCATCATGACCGCCAGCTGCCGCACCAACACCTCGAAGGAAGTGGATGCTGGATTGAACGCTTCAGCGCTGCCTGCCGTATTTGACGAAGCCAACTTCTGTCGCTTCGATGCAGATTGCTACGACATGGGGCCGTATTGCCCACTTGAATGCCATGTGATCGTCAATCAATCTACGCCGCTGACTGCAGAGGTATTCACCCATCTCATCGAAAGGAGAGGACTCGAGCTGGAGGGCAAGTGCAGGTTGTCCTGTAGTCCTACTTTCCCCGGTGTCATCTGTCGGAATCGAAGATGCACGGCACGGGAAGCGCCTCCGGCAACCTCGACGTGCTGGAGACCTGGTGGCGGCGCGGTCGATTGCGCAGAACTCCTGACGCAGTTCGGAAGATTCACCGAGTGCCAGTCAATGTGCGATGGCAAGGCCTCATGGGACAAGAGACGGTTCATGAGACGGGTCCCGCTCGATGATGGCGGCCATCTGACGGAAGCGTTCACCGTGGACTATGTTAGATGCGAGGATTGCAAATAGTGCAGTCCGCGCAGCTCCTGCGTTTGCGCCTTCGGATACTCTTCGGCGACGAAGTTTCCTGTCGTCGTGAGTCGATGGGATGAACCCAGCCAGCAGGTGCCCCGTCAGAAAGCGAATTCCGAACGCGTCGAAGGGCAGCACGCGACGGTTGCCTCGCGCAACTCAGTCGAGGTGTTGTCTCTCAGCTGTTTGCGCCACGCCTTTTCATTAGCACCACACCGGGGTCGAGCCCTCCCTCGTGGCGCACGTCCGTGTTGCCTTATGTGGATGTCGCCTGGTCACGTTTGAAGTATCGCGCCATAGCGCGTGCGGACACTGTTCCCGATGGCCTCGAATGCTCCTGCGGCATCCGCAACCTCGTTCAATGCTCTCACTGTCCGCACAAGTACTGTGACGTCCAGCCGACGAAAAGGCGGTCCCTAGGTAGCGCATCCGGGCCGGGAGAAGCAAAAGCCAGTTTCGATTGACAGGCGCTTCACGCGTGTTGTTTGATTCGCGCAGTTTCTGGTGTAGGGGGAAATGAAGCGCTCTATGTCGCCCCACGAGCGGCTCCATTCAAGGCTCGACGCCTCGGGTCGACTACGCGCGCTGCTTCGCATCACTGCGCGGTTGGCTCGTAGATGATGACGGCGGCGAGCCAAGAAGCTACTCAGTCGGGGCGCGCTGTTTGTGAGGAATTGCTGTCAGCTTCGCTTCTGCTTTTTGGGGCCTCGTGTTTGTGAGCAGATTTTCTCAACAAAATTGAACCTCCAGGACGCCCATGATGTGCAGTCGATCAGTCTTTGTTGTTGCTGGTCTGCGTATAGCTTCGAGCTGTGACCGAGAAAATCTGGCAGATTCTGGGCCTCCCCCACTGACGGAGCGACGAGACTTGCTCGCGGCGCCCGCCGTCAAGCTTGGTATCGGGGAGGACTGCGGCCCCTTTGCGAGCAGTGGATGTTCGAGTGGGCTCTGCTTTAAAACAACGGCTTCCCGACTCGACGGGTCTCGAGGCAGTCGCGCCTGTCAGACCGACGCCGACTGCGGAACCTTGTTCTGCCTGCAGGCATACCCGGGCGAAGAGGGGTGGTTCGGCCTTTCAACTGCTCAGTGGGACGCGAGGACACTGTGATCCTACCCGTTCTGACGGCGATGGTGGTCGCGAGCACTCCGGCCTCAAAAATGCTGTTCAAGGGAACGACCGCGTGGACCGTAACTGACCGCAATGGGGAGACTCTGGAGCGTTTCACCCGCCTGAGTGAACACACCCCCCTCGAGGCCGCTTTGAGCCCGGACGGGAAAACCATCGCTTTCACGGCGGGTGGTGGTCCTCAGCTTTTTCTGTGGGATGGGAAGCAGGCTCGCCAGCTGTCTCCGCAGGATGGCTTTCACGGGTCGCCGTCATTCTCTGCCGACGGGAAGACTGTCTTTTTTGCCCACCGCTCCGGCAGTTCGGGTGGGCCTCCGGGAAAGCACATGGCCGGGGGGAACGCGCAGCTCTGGCGGATTTCTGTCGCGGGGGAAGGACTCCAGCAGCTCACATCCAGTCAAGGTTGCAAAGGCAGGTCCTTCGCGACAAAGACCGAGCTCTTCTTCAGTCACAACACCTGCAACGGCCAAAATGGGATTGACGTCGCGCCCTTGGGGAAAGACGTTCGCGAGCCGCGGGAACTTTTGCCGCCCTTGAGCTTCAGCTCGGATCCACAGGTCTCACCCAACGGGAGGTCACTCGCGTTCATTCAGAGGGTGCTCGACAACAGTCGCGTAATGATAGCCGAAAGGAGCCATCTGGAGCAGGCGCGTTCGGTTGCTGACCTTACGGGGCACACGGAGCCGGCGTTTCTGACTTGGTCTGAGGATTCCGCTTCGTTGTTTTTTGTTTCAGGACACTCACTCTTCCGGGTTGACGTTCTCGGGAAGGGCACCCGACTTCTCTACTCGCTGGACGAGCCGCGGCGCTGATCAAGCTTTCTCGTTCTCGTTCTTGCGACCCAGTGGCAGCATCTTGTGAGTGCAGACGCCTGAATCGCCCCGGGTTTTCCGGAGACCCGATTGGTTGAGTCAGGCCACCTTGGCTTAACCCTGCTGACTTCGATACCACGCCTCCTCGTACTCCGCGGGCCGCACATAGCCGATGGGGTCGAGCAGCCTGCGGTTGTTGAACCAGTCGACCCGTTCGAGCGTCGCGTACTCGACGCCGTCGATGTTCCGCCACGGGCCTCGGCGGCGAATGACGTCAGTCTTGTACAAACCGTTGATCGTCTCGGCGAGCGCGTTGTCGTACGAGTCGCCGACGCTTCCGACCGACCGCTCGACGCCAGCTGCGGCGAGCCTCTCGGTGTAGCGAATGGACGTGTATTGGGT
>JAYUXE010000008.1:0-2695 GCA_043753165.1 Archangiaceae bacterium
GGCGACGCAGTGGTGTTCGAGGGCGCGGCGCTGCCGGCGGACCTCGCGATGATTGGGACGGCGAGCGTCGACGTCTGGGTGAATTCGCCCGTGGTGGGAAGCGACCTGCAGGTGACGCTGTCGGAAGTCCGCCCCGACGGGAAAGAGATGTACGTGCAGTCGGGGTGGATGCGCGCGGGGCACCGCAAGCCGGGGCCTGCCTCGACGGAAACGTGGCCCGATCAGACGTTCGAGCAGAAGAACTGGGCGCCGCTGGTGCCGGGCGAGTGGACGCTGGTCCGCGTGCCTACCGCCGGGTTCGCCCACGTGATGCGCGCGGGCTCGAAGGTTCGGCTCACCCTCGACACGCCCGGCGGCACGCGCGCCGATTGGCGGTTCGACAACGCGAAGTACGACGTCGCGGTGAAGCATGCGGTCGGGCATGACGCGACGCGGCCATCGAGTGTGGTGCTGCCCGTCGTCTT
This sequence comes from Archangiaceae bacterium, assembly GCA_043753165.1. Taxonomy (GTDB): domain Bacteria; phylum Myxococcota; class Myxococcia; order Myxococcales; family Myxococcaceae; genus JAGSPQ01. The sequence goes on from JAYUXE010000008.1 coordinate 465, forward strand.
AGGCGTCGTGGCTCCGCCGATGGCGCCTCCGTGCCCGTCGCTGCGCGGCCAGCCGTGCCGCGACCACGTCCCGTTCACGAATACGCCGAAGTAAGCGGCTTTCGCCTCAACGCCGTCATCGGCACGAGGTCCTGGTCCATGCGCAGCGACGAGCTAAAAATACGGATGTTTGCCGTGCCTTCGGCGCTGCTCGTCGCCCTGTTGATTCATTCGTTCAGCGCCGGGCAATTTCTTCAGCGCACGTTCTTCTCGATGTGGCTGCACGAGCTCGGGCATGCGGTCGCCGCGTGGCTGACGGGGCGGTTCGCAGTGCCGGGGCCGTGGTTCACGCCGATGGCGGACGAACGGTCGTGGGTGTTTGCGGTGCTGCTGTCTGCGGGGCTCGCGGTGGCGGCCTGGAAGATTTCGCGCGCCTTCCTCGTTGTGTTGGCAGTGCAGGTTGTCTGCACGTTGCTGCCACCGCCCGCGGCCGAGGTGTTCATTCTTTTCGCAGGCGATGGCGGGGCGATGGTCTTCGGCACGGCGTTGATGCTCGCGATGTTCGTCCCGCCCGAGTCGCGACTGCACCGCCTGCGCTGGGGCTTGCTGGTGATTGGGTCGGCCGCGTTCGTGGATGTCTTTTCTGTCTGGTGGGGCGCGAGGTCCGACATCGATTTGATTCCGTTCGGGCACAACGAAGGCATGGGGCTGTCGGACCCGTCGCGGCTCACCGAGGACCACGGCTGGGCGGTGCGCAGCCTCGTGAACCGGTACGTGTTCCTCGGCGCCGCGTGTCTCGTGGTGCTCACGGGCGTCAACGTGTGGGACGTGCGGCGGCGATGAGGCGGCCCGGGGTTCAGTCCTGAACCTGCACCCGATAGTCGCCTACGAGACGACGGCTCGCGCGCTGGGCGCGACTTCCCGCGCCGGCAACGTCGCGACGAACAGCGGCGCGTACACCGCACGGTGCTTCCACGCGACGAACGCTTCGAGCGCGACGAGGACCACGCCGACGGGAATGCCTTCCTGCGCGTAGAAAGCGTGAAAGAAGAAGATGTTCACCACCACCGGCGCAGCGAGGATGAGCGCCAGCGCGACGAACCGATTCGACAGCAGCAACAGGCCCGCGACAACCTCGGTCAGCTTCACCAGCGTGAGCAGATAGGTGCCGCTCAAGGCATTCAAGTAGAGCGCCGCCTGCCCGGACACCTCTTGCGCCGGCAGGCCCTTGATCAGCCCCATCACCCCCGACCCCAGCAACGCCGCACCGAGCAAGAACCGCGGAACTGCATTCAGAATTTTCATCACCATGGGCACAACCTCCGTGAACCCTGAGTTAAGGCCGTTGCGCTCACAGCACTAGATATTGTGAATGGGATTAATTGTTGCTATTTCGGCAACCATGGATTGGAGCCGCGTACCGGTGTTCCTGAAGGTGGTCGAGATGGGCAGCTTCACTGCGGCCGCGCGCGCCCTCGGAGTCCCGAAGTCGTCGACCAGCCGCGGCGTCGCCGCCCTCGAAGCCGAGCTGCAGACGCAGCTGCTGCAACGCACGACGCGCGACCTGAAGCTCACCGAGTCGGGCCGCACCTTCTACGAACGCGCACGCGGAGCGATGGCCGCTCTCGACGAGGCGCACGCCGAGCTCTCGCAGCAGTCAGACGATGCCGAAGGCGTCGTGCGGCTCACGATTCCCGGCGCTGAAGGTCCTCTCGCCGGGGTGCTGGCCCGCTTCTGCAAGCTGCACCCGCGCATCCACCTCGACCTGGTCGTCACCCACCGCCACCTGAACCTGGTCGAAGAAGGCATCGACCTCGCGTTGCGCGCCGGGAAGCTCGAAGACTCGACGCTGGTGGTCCGGAAGATTGCCACCTCGCACCTGGGGCTCTTTGCGTCGCGCGAGTATCTGAAGTCTCGGCCGGCTCCGAAGACGTTTGCCCAGCTCGCCGAACACGACCTGATGCTGTTCCGGGGGCGCCACGGCAAGGCGCGGCTCACGCTCACGGGCCCGAACGGAGACGAGCAGCTCGACGTGCGCGGCCCGGTGAGCACCGATGACCTCACCACCCATCGCGCGTTGATCGCCACCCACCTGGGCATCGGCCTGCTGCCCATCTTTCTCGAGAAGTGCGGGGCGCCCAGCCCCTTCGTGCGGGTGCTGCCCGACTACGCACTGAAGGGCGGCGGCGTTCACCTGGTGATGCCGTCTGCCCGCTACGTGCCGAAGCGCGTCCGCCTGCTCAGCGACTTTC
>JAYUXE010000009.1:0-6367 GCA_043753165.1 Archangiaceae bacterium
CCCAGGATCCACCCGCGTCGGATCATCCGGAGTCCGTTGAGCATGGAGCGCGCCCATCCTCTGTCTTCACGACCTTGAGGTCATGCGCCAAATAACGGACGCGCTGCTCGTTGCGGCGCCGCGTCCAGGCTTTCCACTGTCATTCGACTTGCCAATTGTCGAAGGCGTGTTTGCGCATCGAGCGTTGCGCACCAAGCGCAGCTGACCAGGATCCGATCACCAAACCCGATCGAAGCGCCTGAAATGCCTCGGAGGTCTGGTGGGCCCGCTTTTTGTACATGGCTGTTCTCATGAGCTCAGCCGATAAAAATTTCCGTCTCTTTCATCGGGTCCTCGCGCTGGGCAGTCGTGGGAACGACGTCAGCCAAATTCAGAACGCGCTGCGGAAGGCGGGGTTCAGCCCGGGTGGCACGGACGGCATCTTCGGAAAGCAGACGGCTGCTGCAGTTCGCCAGTTCCAGGCAGCAAAAGGGCTTCAGACCGATGGCATCGTCGGCCGCAACACGACGGGGCGGCTGCACCTGGCCGATTCGTTCGAGACCACCGCGGCACCACAAGCCCGGGCCTCGACGACCAACGGAGCGCGGGTGAATGTTCCGGCCACCCTCCGCCAGTACGGAAACGGCCGCATCCCTGCCTCTGCGTTGACCTCGATCGGAATCAACGGCCACCGCCTCTACGCGCCTGCCGCGCAGGCATTTCGGCAGATGCGAGATGCCGCTGCAAAAGCCGGCGTGCGGATTGGGGTGACCGATTCGTACCGGTCGTACGCGACGCAGGTGGACCTCGTCCGTCGCAAGGGGCTGTACAGCCAGGGCGGCCTGGCGGCGACTCCGGGTACCAGCAATCACGGTTGGGGGATGGCCGTCGATGTCGACACCAACAGCCGCGGGACGCAGTGGCTTCGGGCCAATGCAGCCCGCTTCGGCTACGCCACCATTCCGCGCGAACCCTGGCACTGGGAATACCGCCGGTAGCCTCTCGGGCTCACTCGACGCGCTGAACCGCGGCGGTCGGGGCTCCATCGACGACCTCCTTGCGCCGCCACAGGTAATAGATTGCGGGGTACACGAGCAGCTCGAGAAGAAAGGACGTGGCAAGTCCGCCGACCATCGGTGCAGCGACCCGCTTCATCAGGTCCGCGCCTGTTCCTGTCGACCACATGATGGGCAATAGACCGCTGAAGGCCGCGACCACCGTCATCGCCTTCGGGCGGACCCGCTTCACCGCGCCGTGAATGATGGCTTCGACCAGATCTCCAGTGGTCTTGAGCTTGCCCTCTTCTTTCGCTTCCTTGTGCGACAGGTCCAGGAAGAGGAGCATGAAGACCCCCGTTTCCGCGTCGAGCCCCATCAAGGCAATCATCCCGACCCACACCGCGATCGAGATGTTGTAGTCGAGGGCGAACAACAACCAGACCGCGCCGATCATCGAGAAGGGCACCGCAAGCATGACGACCGAGGCTTTGAATGCCGACCTGGTGTTCATGAAGAGCAGGCCGAAGATCAGCACCAGGGTGATGGGCAGGATCAGCTTCAGACGCTCTTTGACGCGCAGCATGTTCTCGTACTGCCCGCTCCAGCCCAGCGCGTAGCCGGTGGGGAGCGTCACCGCCGCGACTGCTTTCTTGGCCTCTTCGACGAAACTGCCGACGTCGACCTTCGAGGTGTCGAAGTCAACGTAGATGTAGCCGGCGAGCAGGCCATTCTCGTCGCGGATCATCGACGGACCCTCAGCGAGGTGAATGTCTGCGATCTCCGACATCGGAATCTGCCCCTTGCCATTCGGCAGCGGCAGCAACACCCGCTTCAGGGCTTCGAGATCGTCGCGGTAGTCGCGCGCATAGCGCACGTTGACTCCGTAGCGTTGCCGGCCCTCGATGGTGGTGGTCTGGTTGTCGCCCCCCACAGCCGTCATCACCATCATGTTCGCGTCATCGACCGATAGCCCGTAACGGGCGAGGCGATCGCGGTCGAGGGCGAAATCGAGAAAGTAGCCGCCGGCGACGCGCTCGGCATAGACGCTGCGGGTGGCCGGCACTTTCTTCATCACCGCTTCGATTTCGAGCGCGGTCTTCTGGATGACCGTCAGATCCGCGCCGCTGACCTTGATCCCCACAGGGGTGCGAATGCCGGTTGAGAGCATGTCCAGCCGCCCCTTGATGGGCATCGTCCAGGCGTTGCTGATGCCCGGCAACTGGAGCGCTGCATCCATCTGGGCAATCAACTCGTCTTCCGACAGACGGTCGCTCCAGGCGCTGCGAAAAAGGGGTTTGAGCAGCTCGGGCCCGCCCGAGTACCACCGTGGCTTCTGGCGCCACTGGTCGCGGGGCTTGAGCAAGATGGTCGTCTCCATCATCGAGAACGGCGCCGGGTCGGTTGAGGTGCCAGCGCGGCCGGCCTTGCCGAAGACCCGCTCGACCTCGGGGAACGTCATCAGAATCTTGTCCTGCACCTGAAGTGCCTTCTGCGCTTCGGCGACCGACATCCCAGGCTGAACCGCCGACGGCATGTACAGCAGTGAGCCTTCCCTCAGTGGAGGCATGAACTCGGAGCCAAGGGTCAGGTAGACGGGGATGGTCGCTGCGACCAGCACGAGGGCGGTGAAGATCGTCGCCTTCGCATGGCGAATGGCGAAGCGGCAGGGACGTTCGTAGAGCCGGTGCATCAGGCGGCTCACCGGGTGGCGTTCCTCCGAGTAGTACTTGCCGACGAAGAGCTGGGTCGCGACCCAGGCCACAGGGCGTGGCCGGAAGCGGAAGGGCTCGATGCGCGCGAACAGCATCCGGATCGCCGGGTCGAGGGTGATCGCCAGGAGCGCAGCAATCGCCATCGCAAGGTTCTTCGAGTAGGCGAGCGGCTTGAACAGCCGGCCCTCCTGGTCGATGAGCGTAAAGACCGGCATGAAGGCGACTGCGATGACCAGCAGCGAAAAGAATACCGAAGGGCCGACCTCGAGCAGGGCGTCGAGCCGGACCTTGTGGAAATCGCCTTTCATCCCCGCGGCCTGCCAACGGTAGATTTTGTTGTAGGCGTTCTCGACTTCGACGATTGCTCCGTCGACCAGCACCCCGATCGAGATCGCGATGCCCGCCAGCGACATCAGGTTGGCGTTGAGCCCCATCGCGTACATCGGGATGAACGCCAGCGCGACGCTGGTGGGGATGGTGAGGATGGGGACGATCGCCGACGGGAAGTGCCAAAGGAACAGCAGGATGATCAGCGAGACGACGATCATCTCTTCGATGAGCTTCGCCTTGACCGTGTGAATCGCGCTCTCGATCAGCACCGAACGGTCGTAGGTGGTGACGACCTCTACGCCTTCGGGAAGCGATGACTTGAGCTGCTCGAGCCTCGCCTTGACACGGTCGATGACGTTGAGCGCGTTCTCTCCCTGCCGCATCACGACGATGCCACCGACCACGTCGCCCTCTCCGTTGTAGTCGGCGATGCCGCGCCGCATCTCGGGGCCGATCGACACGGTCGCAACGTCCTTCACCGTAATCGGCGTGCCGCCCTCGGTCTTGAGCACCAGTTTCTCGAGGTCCCCAATGGATTTGACGTAACCGCGCCCGCGCACCATGTACTCGCGGCCGGCGAGCTCGATCAGCCGCCCGCCGACGTCGTTGTTGCCCTGCCGTACTGCCTCGATCACCTTGTCGAGTGGCAGCTTGTAAGCGGCGAGCGCGCTGGGGTTCACGGTCACCTGGTACTGGCGCACCTGGCCGCCCACGGTGGCGACCTCGGCCACTCCGGGGACGCTCTGAACGGAGTAGCGCAAGAACCAGTCCTGGTAGCTGCGCAGCTCGTCGCTCGAGTGCTTGCCGGACTTGTCGACGAGCGCATACTGAAAAACCCAGCCGACACTGGTGGCATCGGGGCCGAGCTCGGTCTTGACCCCCGCGGGCAGCTGCGCGGAGATTTTCGACAGGTTCTCGAGGACCCGGGTGCGCGCCCAGTACGTGTCCGTTCCGTCCTCGAAGACGATGTAGACATAGCTGAAGCCGAAGTCGGAGAATCCCCGCACGGCCTTCACTCTGGGAGCCCCGAGGAGAGCCGCAATGATTGGGTAGGTGACCTGGTCCTCGATGATGTCTGGGCTGCGATCCCACCGGGAATAAACGATGACCTGCGTGTCCGAAAGATCGGGCAGGGCATCGAGGGGAATGTTTTTCATCGTCCAGTACGCACCGAAGAGGGCGACCAGGGTGGCAGCGATGACGAGGTACTTGTTCTCTGCAGAGAAACGGATGACGCGCTCGATCATGGAGCTCTTGGCGAAGCCAGCGACGATCTGAGCTGCGACTCGGAGTCGACGAGGAAGTTCGCACGGGTGACGACGCTCTCGCCCTCTTCGAGCCCTTCGAGGACCTCGATCTGATCGCCGGCTTTGGCACCGAGCTTCACCTGCCGGGGCTGAAACTTCCCGGCACCGAGCGCGAGGAACACCACGTCCTGATTTCCAGATCGGACGACCGCGTCGATCGGGATCAACAGGCCCTCGAGGGGAGTGCTCTTGAACTCGACCTCGCCGTACATCTCGGGCTTGAGCTCACCCTTCGGATTGGGCAGGTGAACGTGGACCTTCACTGTTCGGCTCTTCGCATCAAGCAGCGGCTCGATGAACTCCACCCGCCCCTTGAACAGACGGCCGGGGTACGCCTGCACCGTTACGGTTGCGTCCATTCCCACCCGCACCCGGGTCAGATCGCTCTCGTACGCGTCGGCGATCGCCCAGACGACCGCAAGGTCCGTAATCTCGAAAGGAGAGTCGCCCGGCGCGATCCGTGCGCCCTGAACGACGTTCTTGCCCGTCACGACTCCGGAGATCGGCGAGACGAACGTGAGGGTCTTCGACGGTACGCGAGTCTGCTCGAGGCGCTCGATTTCCGCCGCCGGCACGTCCCACAGCTCGAGCTTGCGCCGTGCTGACGCGACGAGGGTATCGCCGTTGCTCGACAGCGCCCCCCCTTGCGCCAACGCTTGCTGGGTCTCGAGCGCGAGCAGGTACTCGTTCTGGGCCGAGAGGAGACTGGGGCTGTAGACGGAGAACAGTGCCTGCCCTCTGCGAACCGGCTTGCCGACGAAGTCGACAAAGAGGCGCTCGACGTATCCTTCGACCTTCGCATTGATGGTGCGGACCCGGGTCTGGTCGACCTGGATGCGGCCGACCGTGCGCCAGCTTCCTCCGACGTCACCGCGCTTCACCGAGTCGGTTCGCAGGCCGATGAGCTGCTGACGGGCAGCATCGATGGTGACCGTCGCGAGCCCCTTCAACGTGGTTTCGTCAGGAGCAATCTCATCTTCGTAGACGGGCAGATAATCCATGCCCATCTCGTCCTTTGCTGGGGCTGGCGACGTCTGCTGCGGGTTCATGGGTGATCGGTAAAAGGCGACCTTTCGATCGCCCGCAGTGGACGTCGTTGTGGCGGCCTGCGCCGCCGGCGGATTCGCGCGAAGTGCGATCCAAACGCCGGTACCGCCCACTGCGAGCCCAACCATTGTGGCCACGATCGCGACCACGAAAACCTTCGGCCTTGTCGTGGCCCCGGGACGGCGTGGTGCCGTGGGTGTGCTGGATGCCGGGGAACCCCCGACCGGCGGCAGCGCATCCTCAGCGATGTTGGTGGTGCCCATATGTTCCTCACATCCCGGGTGCGGCGCTGGCGCCGGTTTCAACGCGTTGAAGTGTCGAACTGCCCGGCGCGGATGACGCGGCACCGGCACCCATTCCGCCCGCTGCGGGCACGCTGGAGCCCATACCGCCTGCTGGAAGCGAGCTCAGCGGGTCCAGGCTCAGCTCTCGCTGCGCCGTCGCAAGGCGCTGGGTCGCCGCCGCCGACTCGAGAAAGCCGTTCACATCCGTCAGGTAGCCTGCGAGCGCCTCGAGCACCGAGGCAAAGGGCACCCGGCCCACCTGATACTGGGCCAGGGTGCTCGTCACGGTGCTCTCCGACAGCACCAGCAATCCTGACCGGTAGAGCCGGTTGGTCTGCACGAGCGCTTCGAGCACGACGCTTCTCTCGCGTAGCCGCAGGTGCAGCAACTGGCGCAACACTTCCGCCCCGTCGCCTGCCGCCCTCTTCCTGAGCTCATTTTCGGAGACCGCGCGGGACTGCTTGGACGCTGCCCAGACGGGGATGCCGAAGGACACGCCCACCTGCCACATGGGCTCGAGCTTTCCTCGGGGCATCACGCCCGCGCTGAAAGCGGGGTCGGGGAAATAATCCTTTCCCGCCAACTGAAGTCGCTTGCCCGCCTGCTCGAGGGAAAGTCGCGCCTTCTGCAGCTCGGGGCTGCGCTTCTCGGCCTCCTCGACTGCGACGTCTGGCGGTGGGTCCGGAATGTCGGCCAGGCTCCGATTCGTC
>JAYUXE010000010.1:0-2686 GCA_043753165.1 Archangiaceae bacterium
TTTTCTTCGTCCGCTCGAACCACCTGGGGTTGAACCACGCGTCGGCATCAGCCGCCGTTTGCCAGACGTAGATGCCGCCGAACTCGCCCGAATCGCCCAGGACGAAGGCCTTGGCCGTGAGCCCCGCGATGCGTTCGTACTCAGGCAGCGCCGCCTCGAATCGACTTCGAATCAACGGACGCGGCGCCCACCGGGGCTCTGGCACCGCGCTCAGCGCGAGCACCACTCCGGGCAGGCCTACCGGCTTCGGGTCGAGGGCCGTCGACGTTCGAAAGCCGGGGGTCGAGCAGGAAAAGGAAAGAAGCGGAATCAGCAGCCAGGGTCGGGTCATGCCTCGTTGGAGTCACGGGCCCGCCCCGGTGTGACAATGAAACTTGTCCCCTACGGAAAGAGCGTCGAGCCCGAGACGGCGTTCGGGTGGACGGCGATGACGCGGGAAGCAATCACGCCGCCGTCGAGCCGCGCGGTCACCTCGACGCTGGTGCCGGGCAGGTTGAAAATCAGCGCGTCGCCCGAGCTGTTGGTGGCGGTCGCCGTCCCCGAAGGCAGGCTGCTCGCACCGATGTAGCGCACGACGCCGGCGTCACCGGCGGTCGAGACGACTGCGCCCGCGATGGCGATTCCGTCGCAGTCGGCAACGTGAAGCGCGAGGACGCCGCCGTCGGTCACGGTGACATTCGAGAGCGCGGCGACGAGCCCCGCGGTCTGCGTGTCGAACATGAAAATCTCGAGGCTCGAGCGGTCGCGGTTCCACGGCGCGGCAGGAATTGCGTACGACACATAGAAGCCCGCATCGGCCGACGGGTGCGTCGCGCGCACTTCTCCGTTCAGCGGCTCGCAGCCCGCGTCGAAGGTGAGCCGGTAGTTGCCCGCGTCGTCCGTCGTCTGTGTCGCGAGCACGCTGCCGGTCGCCGCGAGCAGGTCGATGCGGATGTCCGCCATCGGCTTGCGCGCGAAGCCCGCCCGCGTCGCGAAGCCCGCAATCACCAGCTCGGCCTGGCCTCCGCGAATCGCGGCCCGACCGCGGCACGAAAAGTCATAGCCACCGTCCCACCCGGCGTCGGACGCAGCGCCTGCGTCCACCGTGTCTGCGAGACAGACGCTCTGCGGGCCGGCATCGAGGCCTGCGTCCGTGCCGGCATCGACCGGCGGAGTCACCGGAGTGCCACACGCAACCCCGAGCACCGCCAGCATCAGAATGAAGAGAACGCGCATTGGCCACGCTTAGCGCAGCCGAAGGCTCGCAGCTTCGGGAACTGGCGGCGCGACAAGATTCTGGGTGGCGGCCGGGGTGCAATCGCCGCGAGGACGAGGCAGGCTGCGCCTTCGGTGAGATTCATTTTGCAGAGAGTTGCCGTCGTGTTGCTCGCGGTGGGCGCCTGCGCGCGGCCTGTGCCCGAGCCGGTTGCGAGCCACCAGACGCCGCTGATCAACGCCCCGACGCTGTCGGCGACGCGGCTGCTCCGCCGGATTCACCTGACGCTCAAAGGCAGAGAGCCGAGCCCTGCGCAGTACGCACTGGCCCAGGCTGCCGCAGCGGGCGGGACCCTGCCGGTGTTTCTCGATGGGCAAATCGACGCGGCGCTCGCCTCGCCCGAGTTCGCCGAACAGATGCTCGCCTTCGGCCACGACTACCTGAAAATCGGTGACTACAAGCGCGGCAGCATCGAAGGCGGCATCGGCAGCAACTTCAAAGGCAACCAGACGGTCGACCTGACCCCGTGCCCGGTCGGCACCCTTCACGCGGGCGCGCTGGGGCACTTCCGGGGAGACGTCAACCACGGAGACCCCGCGAGCCTGTGCGGCGATGCAGCCGCCGCGCTGACCAACCTCGAGCCGTGGTGGGCGCCGGGCACCCAGGTCCGGGTCATTGGCCGGTCTGGCAACGGGCTCCAATCGAGCGCCGGCACGGATTGCGGCCGCATCTACATGGGCGAGTCGTCGAACAACTTCCCCGCCGCCGGCTGCGGCTGCGGCCCCAACCTTCTCTATTGCGCGCCAGGTCGTTCGTACGGCCCGACGATGTATCCGCGCGACGTCGAGTCGAACCCGTACCTGGCCGATGCCCAGCGCCGGCTGCTGTTCGAAGAGCCTGCTCGGCTGGTGGCGCACGTCATCACCACCGACGCGCCGTTCAGCGACCTGGTGCTGGGCAACTACACCGTCGCGCCCCGGCGGCTGCAGCACTTGTACGCGCGGTGGGGTCGCATGAGCTCGGACAACGCGGCCTTCGATTCTGCCAACTGGTGGAAAACCGCGACCGACGGTTGGGACAAGGTCACCTTTCAGTCGATTCAGCCGAACCTGCTCGACGTGCGCACGTACACCTTCGACCCGCGCGTCGACATGGGAGCGCCCATCGGGGTGCCGTCCGCGGGCGTCCTCAGCCAGCTGGGGCCCAACGTCTGGTACCCCCGCGAGCGGGTGCGGGCGGCGCGGTGGCTCGAGACGTTCGCGTGCCGCAACTTCACTGCGCCGGATCCGAGCCTGGTCTTCATGCCCGCGTATTCCAATGACCCGGCGCGCGGCGGCACCTGCCAGCACTGCCACACCACCATCGACCCCGCGGCGATTCACTTCAAGCGGCTCGAGGTCGAGGAAGACACCCCGCGCCACGGGCTGGGCCACATCAACCTCGGCGGCATCGGTGACTGGCAGTGGCGGAAGACGTTTCAGACTTCATTCG
>JAYUXE010000011.1:0-2686 GCA_043753165.1 Archangiaceae bacterium
CGCGACCCCAACTACAACTCGGGCTGGTCGGCGGGCCAATGATTCCTCGTTCTCCTCGACGTGGGCAGACGCTGGTCTTCGCCGCGTTGTTTTCGCTGCTGCTGACCCTGGCTGTTTTTCTCACCTTCAGCATCGGCATACGGACGCGCGAAAAAATCCGGATGCAGACGATGGCGGATGCTGCCGCCTACAGCAACGCGGTCACCGAGGCGCGCGCGTTCAACTTCTATGCGTGGTCCAACCGCGCGATCGTCTCTCACATGGTCAGCGTTCTGTCGGTGGCGGCGCACCAGAGCTACGTGTCCTGGTACGAGGACAACATGGCGGCGACCATGCACACCTTCTACCGAATTTCAGACGAGCTCGGCGCCGGCCGGTGTGGCGGCTGCGGGGCGGCGGCGCGAATTCAAGCGCGAGACAAGGCGTACCAAATTGGCCGCACGTACGAGTTCGCAGGAATGGGGTGGCTGGATCCCGTCTACAAAGAATACGACAGGGACTGTGTGGATGCGGGAGACCCGAGCGGGTGCCGCCAGAACTTCTTCAAGGGCGCGCGCTACCTTCATCGAACCTGGCATGGCAAAGACGAGCAGAACTTCTGCGGGCAGCTGGTGACGGCCAGCTCGAGCCACCGCCAGCGGGTGAGCCGGATGCGCGGAATGCAGCTGGCCATCGACGAAGACGTGCTTCGGCATTTGACTGGGTTCGCGAACATCCAGGGCCCACTGAGCGACCGGATGCAGGACTCGGTCAACGAACGGCACAAGCTCCCAGCCATCGCCAAGGTCGGGTCGGATCGCCCGTTGGCCGAGACGCTGTCGCGGCTCGTCGACCCGCGGGTCTCGTTCTCCGACGGGGCCGCACGCGTCAACTCCGACCGTTACCGAGACATGGTCTCGAATGGGGTCGCCGGCGAATCTTTCAATCGTTTCCACCTCGATTACGACGAGGTGCTCTCGGGCTCGCGCTACCCAGCCTGGCTCTACGACCGGTTTTTCTACGAGGACGCGAACTGGAAGGCTCTGAAGAGGCTTGCGCAAATGAAAGCCGGCAGGGGTCCGAGCAATGACCAGGTCACGGTCGTCGCCGTCGCCGTCGGCACCGCGAAGATGATGTCGTTCGCGGGGCTCGAAGACACCAAACCCTACGTTCGCGACAACATGGTCAACCCCAGCTGGGACCCGCGCCTGGCGACGGTTGCTGGCATGGGGATGACCGCGCGCGCGGCGCAGGTCGTCTCGAACAAGGCCCACCAAAGCGGCCACGACCGCGATGCCTTCGGCGAGAGCGACGCCGTCGGTGCCGAAGACCACGGCTGGGTGCGCAGCACGTACACCATCGGAGGCTGCGGCTGCACCACGACGGCGACGATGGAGGTCAAGCCCGGCCGCAACGCCGTATCGGCGGACCCGCGCGACGAGGGCGCCGAGGAGCCCGACCAGGCGAAGAGCTTCCACACCTTTCACGGCGATCAGATGCCCATCTGGCGGCATGGCCTGGGGCCGGCCGACGAAGAACGGTCGCATGGCGGCCCCTACCCAGACTTGAACACCGTCTACCGCGGCCACATGCGCTTCCGTGGGCTTCCCGGCGGGATGCTGGGCCAGCCGCGTTCCATCGTGCATTTGACGCGGCCGAACCAGGGGCGCGAGACCCGGAAACCGTGGGACTTCGACTTCACCGCCGAGCTTATTTCTCGCCCCATCTCTTTCAAGACGGTCAACACCGTCGCTGACGCCCAGTTCCGCAATCAAATCGGCGCGCTGTCCGGGGCGATGGCCTATTTCCACAAGCCTTCAGGCAACGGAGATTCGGACGCCGAGCCTCCGAACTTCTGGAACCCGTTCTGGCGCGCCAAGCTGCATCCGGTCGCGGAGCAAGACGCGCGCGAAAGCCTCGCGGCCGACGATCCCGAAAGTCTGCGCGCCATCCAAGCCTTCGAGACCCCCGCCCGGCCGTTCTTCCACTGACGCCGCCGCCCGCGCGGTTCGACGAGCAGAACCGCCACTAAGCCGCTATTGATGCGGCCATGCTCGCTGCGTTCACCCTCTCACTCGCCTTGGCAGGAACCCCCATGTCCTTCTACGAACTGAAGACGAACACCCTCGACGGAAAGCCGGCCGACCTCGCGCAGTACAAGGGCAAGGTCGCGGTCGTCGTGAACACCGCGTCGGCCTGCGGCTACACCCCGCAGTACGAGGGGCTCGAGAAGCTCTACGAAGAGATGAAAGACCAGGGCGTGGTGGTGCTCGGCTTCCCGTCGAACGACTTCGGTGGCCAGGAGCCCGGCACCGCCGAAGAAATCAAGAAGTTCTGCACGCTGAAGTTCAACGTCCGCTTTCCGATGTTCGAAAAGGTGAAGACGAAGGGTGAAGGGCAGTCGCCCATCTACGCGTTCCTCGCCGCGAAGGAAGGCGAGCCGAAGTGGAACTTCCACAAGTACGTCGTCGGCAAGGACGGCAAGGTGAAGGCCGCGTTCAAGTCGGGCGTCACCCCCGACAGCGCCGAGCTCAAGTCGGCGATCGCCGCGGCGCTGAAGGAATAACCGTTACAGCAGCCTGCCCAGCACCACGCCGAGCACCAGCAGCAGCACGGCGGCGCCGACGAGAAACGGTGGGCGCAGGTAGAACGGCAACACCAGCGGCCGCGCCACGGCGTCACTCGGCGCGGTCGTGTCTTCCCGCGG
>JAYUXE010000012.1:0-6360 GCA_043753165.1 Archangiaceae bacterium
TTCTTGCGCCTGGGTGGCTGGGACTAGGACGGGTGCAGCACGCAGCCGCCGACCACGTCGCCGCGCCACTTCGCGCGCATCGCTTCCTGAAACTCGGCCAGCGGAAAGACGTGTGACACGTGCGGGCGAATCTTCCCGTCTTCGGCCCACTTCCAGATTTGCGCCATGCGCTGCTCGCGAATCGTCGGGTCGTTGACGGTCGAGATCGCCGTCGGGCAGCCGAGCACGTCGAGGCCCTTCATCATGATCAGGTTCGTCGGCAGCTGGTTCGCGTTCGGCGCGCCGCGCTGACCCTTTCCCTTCGCGACGAAGGGTGTGGAGGCCCAGCCGACGACCAGAAAGCGCGCGCCGAACTTCACGCAACGAATGCTCTCGGTCGAGAGGTCGCCGCCCACCGCGTCGTAGACGACGTCGACGCCTTTACCCCCCGTCAATGCCTTCACTTCGTCTTTGAACGCGCCGACGCTCTGAATGACATGGTCGGCGCCCTGCGCTTTGACGACCGCGAGCTTCGACTCCGAACGGCCAGAGGCGATGACTTTTGCGCCGAGCAGCTTCGCGACGTGAACGGCGGCGAGGCCGGTGGACCCGGACGCTCCGTGAATCAGCACTGTCTCGCCCGCTTTCAGGCGGCCGCGCGCGACCAGGCAGTGCCACGCGGTTTCGTAGCTGCCGAGCAGGTTGCACGCCTGGTCGTAGTCGAGCCCGCCTGGAATCTTCTTCACCGCTTCGACCGGAGCGACCGCGTACGACGCGAACCCGCCCCACGCCTGGTACCCGCCGAGTGAGCGCGGGCCGGCGAGGAAGGGATCCACGAGCACGCCGTCACCGACTTTCACGTCTCTCACTTCGGCGCCGGCCCAGGCGACCTCGCCCGCGTACTCGAGGCCCGGGCAGTACGGCGGCTTCAACATGTGCTGGTACTGGCCGCTGGTCATCAGCAAGTCGACCCAGCCCACCGACGCGCTCTTGATTTTGATGACCACGTCGCGCGCGTTCAGCGTCGACGTCTCTGGCGCCGCCATCGGCTCGAGCGTCAGGAACTTTTCCACCGCCTCGAGCGGCGTTTCTCCGAACTCCTTCACCACCACGCGCTGGCCAGGGGTCATGCCTTCTCAATAGAGCAACTGCTGCGCAGGTCAGAAGAAATACGCGACTTGCGCCTGCCCGTAGTTGTCGCGCACGAACGAAGTGGCCAGCTTCCCGGGCGTGCCGAGGAAGACATGCACCTCGAGCGAAACCTTCCAGTGGTCGCCGAGGCGGCGCGTGGCATTGGCGCGCAAGAAGGTGGCGCCGTCGATGACGTCGACCACGGCGCCGGCAGTGAGCTCGAAGTTCCCGACGTCGTTGAGGGCGAAGCGCGCGCCGCCAAAGAAATCGTGGTCGTAAAAGGTGATGGGCGCGTCGATGGGGCGGGTGTCGAAGAAGCCTTCGACCGCGAGCGTCAGCTGCGCTTCGTGGAACAGCTTGAAGACGGTGTAGTCGAGGCCGACGCCGCCGCCGCCGAATAGGCGGAAGTCTGCCGTCCACGCGCGCACGAACGCTTCGGCCTTCACCGTCAGCGCGTCGACGGTGAGCTGCACGTCGACAGAGGCCTGCTGCTGCAGGTCGTAGCGCGGCGCGACCTGGCCAGAGGTGAGCTCGAGGACGAAGCGAGGGTCGCGCGAGAGGCCGGTGAACAGGGATGCGCCGATGTCGAGGTCGAAGGCGTTGAGCGTGAACCGCGCGGCGGCGCTGGGGTGGAACTGGCGAAGCGCGGATTCGAACTGCGGGTGGTCGGTGTCGACGACGGCGCCGAACCGCGGCCGACCGCGCAGGCCGGGAAAAGTGCGCTCGCGGAAGAAGGGCAGGTAGTACAGCTTCAGCGACGCGGACTCGCCGACCCAGCCCGCCTCGACGAACGGCTGCCCCAGCTTCGCCGAGCCTTCGACGCTCTCGACGAAGTCCGTCTGGTTCATCACGTCGCCGACGCGGTGTGCCTCGAGCACGCCCCAGTTGAAGATGCCGGCGCCGGCTCCGAAGACGAAGTGCTCGAGCTGCAGGCGGTAGCGGGCTTCGCGGACGTCGAAGTGCGAACGCTTCTCGTCTGCGGAATCGAGCCGATAGAAGGGCTGCACCGTCAGCGCGTGCGTGCCTTCCACGCCTTTCAGCTCGAACCTGGGCTCGGCGACCAGGCTGACGCCGTTGCCGAGCTCCTGCCCTGCGTATTTCGGCGGTTGGATGAACAGCTTTCCTTCGGCCGCGACGTGGCCCGCGGCGTCGAACGTGACGGTCGCGCAGGACGTGAGGAGCCCGGCGAAGACGAGCAGGGCGCCGAAGAGGCGCGCACCGGGCAGCCGCGGCGACACGGCTAGTTGCCGAGCTTCCCGGTCGCAAAATCATTCGCGCTGAACCCGTTTTGCAGGCGCATCGCGACGAACCGCAGCGTCGTCGACTTGCCCGACTGGTGGTTGACCATCGTCCACCGCTGCGCGCGCCAGAAGCGCTCGTTGAGCTTCTGGTAATCGCCGTACTCCAGCGTCTTCAGCTTCGTGCCTTTGCGATCGAAGAACGCGATCGACACGACGCGAAGCTCACCTTCCTCGATGATGAGCACGCGGCGCGAGTACGCGGACGCCGGGTCTTTCGGCACGGTCTCGACCAGCAGGCACTGCTTCTCGCCGCACGCCGCATTGCCGAGGAACTTCCAGTCGTACTTGCGGCCGTCGTTGCCCGTGAGGTCCTCGAACGAGAACTCGCTGCCCGCGAAGGCTCCGGTGCGGTTCGACGACGAGATGCGCTTGGTGCGGTGCGCCGACGGAAGGAACAACCACTGCTCGTCCTCGCCATCGATCTTCGCGTGCGACAACACCGCGGTGCCCTTCACGTCGGCCGGGTTGTCGAAGACGATCAACGAGCGATCGCCTTCGGTCGCGCTCGGCCTTTCCAACACCTTCAGGCTGAAGCCGCGCTTCGCTTCCGCGCCGTCGGCGTCTTTCAGCACCATCTCGACCTGACCGCCCAGGTCCTTGTAGCCGGCGTTCTTCGCGTTCAGCTGCTGCGCGATCTCGCGGCCCTTCTCTTCGGGGGTGTTCGCCAGCAGCAGTCCAACCAGCAATGCGACGTTCATGACTCGCTCACTTTCAAAGTGTTGAGGGTGATTCGTTTCTTCGGCGCTGCCGTCGGGCTCAACGCCATCACCAGCGCCGGAGCGATCATCAGGTCCGCCAGCGGCGCCAGCCCGATGATGATCAACGACAGCCAGCCCAGGTAGCTCGTCATCTGAAACGACGAGAGCGTCAGCACGCCGAACCCGAGCATCAGAATGACGGTGGTCGACAGCATCGCCGGCCCGACGTGACCCAGCGTCTTGCGCATCGCCTCTTCGGTGCCGAGGCCTTCTTTGCGCTGCATCGCCTGGAACTTGGTGAGGAAGTGAATCGTGTCGTCGACGATGATGCCCAGGGCGATGCTCGCCGCGATCGACGCGACGATGTTCATCTGCCCGACGAACAGCCACCACAGCCCGTAGCCCACGACAATCGGCACCACGTTCGGCACCACGCTGATCAAGCCGAGCTTCAGGCTTCGCAGCACGAGCACCATGCACAGCGAAATCAGCGCCAGCGAGATGAAGTCGGCGCGCATCATGCTGCGGGCGTTGCGGTCGGACAGCTGCGAGAAGATGACGACGGGCCCCGTCGCCTCGGCCCACATCGGCTTCGGCGTGTTCTCGCGCAGCCACGCTTCCGAACGGTGCGCGAACGCGGTGAGGTCGCGCGTGCTGAGGTCGTGCACGGTGACGCTGAGCCGCGCGGCCGACTTGTCGATGTTGATGCGGTCGGTGAGGTCGAGGCCCGCGGGCAGGTTCATCTCGTACAGCAGCAGCGCTTCGGCAGCGGCGGGCCGGCTCGTCGGCAGGCGGTACTCGGCGTCGCCGCCGCCGTTCATCACCTGGTTCACGCGCTTGAGCACGTCGGTGACGCTGTAGACGTGCTGCACTTCTTTCTGCGCGCGCAGCCAGACGGCGAAGGCTTCGAGGCGTTCGAGGTACGTGGGGTCAGAGACTCCCGAGGGGCCACCGCTGCCGACCTGGTACTCGAGCCGGTAGATGCCCGACAGGTGCTTCATCGTGAAGTCGACGTCGCGGCGAAAGGGAATCGATTCGTCGAAGTAGCCGATGAACTGATCATTGGTCTGCAGCTGCGAGGCGCAAATGGCCCCGACGGCGGTGATGACCACGGCCGAGCCGAGCACGATGCCGCGGCGGCGAATGACCAGCGACGCGAGACTCTCGAGCCACGCGCTGTGCTGGACCTTCGAGGCTTTCGGGACACGCAGGGTCAGGGACGCGAGCAGGGCGGGCAGGAAGGTGATCGAGAAGAGCCACGCCACCGTCACGCCGAACACGGTCATGTTCGCCAGGTGCGTCACCGGCGGAGCGTCCGAGTAGTTCAGACACACGAACCCCACCACCGTCGTGAGCCACGTGTACGTCACCGCCTCGAGGTTGCTCGTCACCGACTCGACGATGGCCGCCTGCTTCGTCAGCCCCGCGCGCATCGCGTCCATCATTCCGAGCACGATGTGCACGCCATCGGCGACCGCGACCGTGAGCACGATCATCGGGGCCGCGACCGAGGTCGGCGACAGCGGGTACCCGAGCCAGCCGGCGATCGCCATCGACAGCGCGGCAGAGATCCAGATGATGGCTGCGACTGCCGCCGTCGCCTTCACGCTTCGAAGGATGAAGCCCATCACCAGCAACATCACCGCCATCATCAGCGGGATCATCAGGGCCATGTCTTCGATGCTCACCTGCATGAAGGCGTCGTTCACGTACGCCATGCCCGACGGGCGAATCTCGAGGCCGGGATGTTTGGCGGAAATCTGTTCGACCGCTTTGCGACCTGCAGCGGCGGCAACCGAGACCGCCATCGGGTCTTCGCGCGGCAGGCGCAGCATCACGTTCACGCCCGCAGTCTTGCTGTCGCGCGCGAGCAGGCTGCCAAACAGCAGCGGCTCGGCGGTGGCGGTGGCGCCGACCTGCGCGAGCTGCTCGGCCGACAGCGACCGCGCCGGCCCTTCGACCAGCTTGCCCACCGTGATGTCATCGCCGTCCGCGCGCGCCTGCTGGAAGTTGGTCAGCGAGTCGACGCGCGCGGCGTAGGGCAACTTCCAGCCGAGCTCGGTCAGCTCTTGCATCGCCTCGAGCGCGTCCTTCTGAAACACCGTGCCTTCGCGCGCGCGTACGACGAACAGCACGTTGTCCGTCTGGGTGAAGACGTTCTCGAGCTTCACGAACGCGTTGAGGCCCGGGTCGTCGTGCGAGAAGAAGATGCGGTAGTCGGTCGAGAAGCGCGCGCGCAGCACACCCAGCATGCAGACCGCGAAGAAGACGAGGCCGATCGCCAGCGTCATTCGCCGCCGTTCGACCACCGCCGTGCCCAACCAGAACCCCAACCTTTCGAAACGATCCATGTTGCGCCTCACCTGCCGCCGTCGCGCGGCTCGAATGGAAACGGCAGGTCTTCTGCCGGTGGAATCAAATCGTCTTCACCGCCGTCGGGCCGGCACTCGTCCAGGCGCGACGCGAGGTTCGCCAGCTGGTCGCAGTCGACCGCGTGGTCCATCACGCAGCGCGACACGGCCTTCGCCACGCCAGCGCATTGTTCGCCTTCGAGAAGGGGGACGCTGGCTCCGCAGCTGAGGAAGAGGTGGCGCGCGGACTCGCAGACGTTCTTCGGCGGCGTCCCGCCCTGAATGCAGGCAGACAGACAGAGCAGAAGAAAGAGGACGCGCTTCACAGGCCCCTCGCCGCGAGCGCAGTGCCGGCGTTCGCGTAGAAGCGGGCGACGTCGAACCCGTTCTGCACGTTGACGTCAGGCAGGTTGTACTGGCCCAGCTGTTCCTGGTGGTCCGCGGGAATGCAGCCCTGGAACTCGCCCCACTTCGCCGAGTCGACCGCGGTGAGCCCGTCGTTCGGGATGAAGTCGGTGCCCACCTTGCCCACGACTTCCGTGAAGGGGACGAGCGTCAGCGCCATGTAGTCGTGGCGCCCGAAGCCCGGCAGTCCGTCGCCACCCGCCGTCTGGCACAGCGCACGGAGCCGCGTGTCGTGCGCGAGGTCTGCGTCGCCGAACGGGCGGCTGTAGCCGGCCCACGATTGGTAGACGATTCCCGGCGCGTCGGTGATTTCGGCGTTGAAGGCTTTCGACTGTGACTGCGTGAGTGCGAGCAGGGCTTCGCGCAGATGCACGTCGTCGGTGAGGCTCTGGTCGGTGAACCAGTCGCCGACGAGGGTGGCGAAGTCGTTCACGTGCCGGCCGCGATCTGCGTCGGGCAGCAGTCCGAGCATGGCGTCGGCGATGCGCGTGCCGC
>JAYUXE010000013.1:0-6359 GCA_043753165.1 Archangiaceae bacterium
CTCGACAACGGCGAGACGGGGATGTGCGTCGCGACCACGCTCAACAACATGGAGCGGCTGGGGGTCCCCAACTTCCCGGGCGGGACGTCGGATGATCCGAACAACCCGCGGGGAGCGATGGTCCGGCTGCTCAAGACCGGCGACTGGGAGTCGCTGCCCTTCGCCGACTCGAAGCCGCGCACCATCGAGAGCCCGTACGGCACCGTACAGGCGCAGGTGATGTCGGCCGATGCGTACGAGAAGCTCGCCAAAGAAGGCAAGGTGCCCAGCGGCGCGATCATCTTCCAGACCCGCCACGGCTGGGACTACAACGGCGGCTCGAGCGGCAATGACATGGGCATCGTCCGCAACGGCGGCCGCATCACCCACAACTACGCCTCGATGAGCCCGATCATCTACTCGGACGCGCGCGACGTGGTGCTGCTGGTGCCCAAAGGCTCGGTGCGCTGAGCATCAGGGCCCTGAAACAGCATCGCGCGGTGACGCCGCCAACACCGCGAGCGCGACCAAACAGAACGCAGCTCCCGCGTAGAAAGTGAACGAGGGCCCAAGCCCCGCCCAGAGCACCCCCGCCAGCGTGCTGGCGACCAGCATCGCGAGCCCGCTCACCAGGTTGAAGAACCCGTAGGCCGTTCCCCTCAGGTCGGCCGGGGCAGTGTCGGCGACCATCCTCGCCAACAGGCCCTGGGTGATGCCCATGTGAATGCCCCAGAGGGCCACGCCAGCGAGCACCACCGACCAGTGATGGCTGATTGCCAACACAACGTCTGCGGCGATCAGCACCAGCAGCCCGAGCACCAGCAGCCTGCGGTGCCCCATCGTGTCCGACAGCTTTCCGAACGGGTACGCGGTCGCCGCGTACAGCACGTTCATCGCCACCATCACCAACGGCACCAACGCGATAGGCACGCCGCCTTGCTGGGCACGCAGCACGAGGAACGCTTCGCTGAACCGGGCGAGCGTGAAGACGCCTCCAACTGCAACGACCCACCAGTACGAGGTGCTCAGCCGCCGCAGATTCTCGCGGCGAATCGGGTTGACTGGCTTCCTGGTCTGAGGAGCTTCGGGCTCACGCACGCCGACCATCAGGAGACCGACCGCCAGCACTCCTGGCACCACGGCCACCCAGAACACCGCTCGGAAGTCGTTGGCCCACAACAGCATCAGCCCGACCGCCAGCAGCGGCCCGAGGAACGCACCGACGGTGTCGAGCGACTGCCGCAGGCCAAAGGCGGCCCCTCGCAGGTGCGCCGGTGTCATGTCTGCGACCAGCGCGTCGCGGGGCGCACCACGAATGCCTTTGCCGACCCGGTCGAGGAGCCGGGCCGTCACGACCAGACCGATGGTGGGCGCCAAAGCAAACAGCGGCTTCGTGAGCGCGCCCAGCGCGTAGCCGAAGACCGCCAGGCCCTTGCGCTTGCCGAGGTAGTCGCTGGCGACGCCAGAGAACACCTTCACGACGAGGGCGGTCGATTCCGCGAGCCCCTCGATGATGCCGACGACGATGGTGCTCGCCCCCAACGTCGTGACCATGAAGAGCGGAAGCAGGCTGTGGATCATCTCTGAGGACACGTCCATCAACAGACTGACGAAGCCGAGCGCCCATACCCCCGCGGGGATCTGGCGCAGCGGGCTTCGGGGCTGAGCTGGGCCGGCCGGGGTCGGAGTCATAACCGGGCGTGGCGGGTAAGAGAGAACCGCAACATCAGCCGCAACTCCCAGACAGCGCGGGCCTGCACCGACACGGCCGCGTCGCCCTGAACCAGGTGCGCCGCTCCCTCGAGGAGCACATTGGCCCGCTTCGCGGTGAGCGGCAGATTCCAGTCGAGCCCCGCGCGCACGGCGGTGACCGTTGACGCTGCGAAGCCGGGCACGTGGACCTGCGCCAGCTCGGGGCGAAGAAAGAGCCACAGGTCGCCCATCACCGCCGAGGTGCAGACCTGCGCGAGCGCCTGCACGTACCCACCGTGCACCAGCGTGCCGGAGGCTGCAAAGCCAGACAGCAGCCACTCGAGCTCCAGCACCATCGGCACCAAGCCGCCCTTCAGCACCAACTCGGCGTCGAACTCGCCAGTCAACTTGCTGCCGCCGACCGGGGCGTTGATGACGGGCGTCGCGCTCAGCGCGGTCCCGAGCACGAACCGGGCATCGTAAATGCGCTGGGTGAAGTCCCCGCTCGCCCCCACGGTGAGCACTGCCCTGTCGCTTCGAGATGCAACGACAACGATCTTTGCGGCGAAATCATTGAGCGCGCCGAAGCGCGGTTGGTCCTGATTCAGCGAGCCGGTGTTGTCCCCGACACTCGCCATCAGCGTCACCCGATCGCCAAGCGTGCCACGCACCTGCCCACCCCACTGGGTGCCGAACGCATGGACTGAGCCGTGGCTCTCCAAGACGATGGAGCGATTGACGGTTGGCAGGTTGCCGCTCGAGAGGTTGTCCTCCCTGCTCAGCACATGGGTGTTCTCGCCATAGATGATGCGGAATCGATTCGCGTCGCCAGCGTGCTGAATGCCGATGAAAGCGTTCTCGAAGATCTTCCACGCCGGACCCTGCCGAAAGAAGTCGTTGTCGGTGAAGTCCACTTCGTAGACGACCGCGGCGCGAAGCGGCCCGAAACGAGGTGTCTCGAAGAACATCCCCTGGCGCGCGCGACGCCAATAGCTGGGTCCCTCGAAACTCTGGACTGGCTGAGCGAACGCCCAGGTCGCGTACCGGGCGTCGCCGTTGGTCCACACCAGCCCGTTGTCAGGATCGAGTCGCCAGCCGTCCTCCGCCCGAGCCGGGCGCGGCCACATCATCAGCAGCAGGACGAGAGGAAGGCCGGTTCTCCGCTCGGCTGGCGGCAGCGCCCGGCGCCGAAGGCGAAAGACGATTCCGGCCACCACGGCGAGACCAGCGACTTCGACCAGAACTTTTTCCGCGTCGAGGAAGTCAATCGGACGGTCTTTGAGTTGCGGGTCCGTCATCACGCCATGGACGAGGACCAACGGCAGCACGGCGTAGTTCAGGTAGTGCAGCTTCTTCCACACCGAGAAGCCGAGGCGCTTCAGAAAATACGAGGAGATCAGCACCACGATCAACAACCACAGCGCCGCCGCCCCCAGCATGTTGGCGATGGGTTGATGCCGGGTCCACAGCGGAAACGGGAGGTCGAGCCACGTGAAGCCCGACTCGGGGTCGAGCGGGATGATGGCGACGTGAAGCAGCACCAACAACCCCAGCGAATACCCCAGCCACTTGTGCGGCTTGAACGGAGCGACGAGCCCGACTTTCACCTTCGAGCGGAGTCTGCGCGGCAGGTGAAGCTTGAGCCTCGCCCAGGTCGAGATGCCGAGCAGCCCGTTCACCGCGAAGCCAACGACCGCAATCAGCCCGAGGGTCGAGGAGATGTCGAGCACCGTAGGCAAGCTACGACGCTCCGCCGAGCAGGAGGCGAACGATGGCCTCTCCGTACGTGGCCCCCAGCACAGTTGCTGCGGTGGCGGTGGCGGCCAGACCTACAGGCGCCAACCACTGCAGGACTCGATGAGACTGCTTCTCCACGGGCGGCAAGGGGCGCAGCAGGCGACGGACCCGTTGCCGCAGCGCCGCACCTTCTCCCGTCAGCGCGGCGGCCGTGGCGAACGGGTGTCTTTGGGAGACCCGCAGCGCGGCCATCACCGCGAACGCAAGGTCCTCGCCTTCGGCGCCGGCACGCCGAGCCTCCTCGTCGCGCGCAAGCTCGAGTGACCTTCGCCACGCACGCAAGCGGCTCTGTGCCGGGTGCGCAGGCCAGCTCAGGTCCACCGCGAACTGGGCAAGCCAAAGGCGCAGCGGATCCCGGTGGCGGGCATGAGCCAACTCGTGACCCATGGCAGCAGCACGGGCGGCGTCATCAAGGCGGTTGCCGAAACCCGCCGCGATCACCACCCGGGGGAAAAGGATGCCGACAGTTGCGGCGGTCTTCACCTCCGACACGGACGCCAGTGCCCAGACAGCCCGCGCGACTGCCCGCAGCCAGACCACAAGGGAAGGCGTGGCGGCAGCGAAGAACGCCCAGGGGACGACCTCGGAATCTTCAGGCTCGACGAGCACCCAGCCTCCGACCGCTGCCACGCCGACTGCAAACGGGGTGAGCGTCAACCAAAGCTGAGTCCAGCGCAGCCGCTCGAGCCGGGTAGCGCTTTGGGCCCGCAGCGGAGGCAGCCGAACAACGCCGCCCGCAAACAACAGCGGACCGCTGACGAGCAGAACCAGCACCAGGAAAACAATCTCACGGTCCACGGCTTCGCCTCCGTCGTCTCACCGCGCTTTCAAGCTCGTCGAGAAGCTCAGGGTCCAGCGACTCGACGGCCTCGACCAGAGCAGCCATCGCAGGTCGCGGCTCAGCCCCGAAGAAACCGAGCAGCGTCTTTTGTGCGCGCGCTCTCTCAACGACTTCGCGGTCGGCACCAGGCCGGTAGATGAACGCCATTCCTTTCCGTTCCCGGGTCACCAACTTCTTGACGAGCAGACGGTCGAGGACCTTGGCGACGGTGGTGTAGACGAGGCCATTGGGTGCCCCGACGCGAGAGTAGAGGTCGCGTGCTGACGCCCGTTTGAGGTCCCACAGCGCAACCAGCACCGCGTACTCGAGGTCTCCGCCGGGAACAGGAGTCAGGCGTTTCATCTGCAACCTTCTACGACGCTTGTCGTAACCACTCAAGCCTGTTTGAATCTCAGTCCGGTTGGACCTGAGTTTTGCAGTGTCGCGCTCCCGTGCCTGAGCCGAACATCAGTTGATGCCCGCATCGGGGTCGACGTGCGGTTCGTCTCGATCGAACCAGGCGTAGACCGTTGGCAGCACGAGCAGCGTCAGCAGCGTCGACGTGATGAGTCCGCCGATGACCACCGTCGCCAGCGGCTTCTGCACCTCGGCGCCCGCGCCAGACGAGAACGCCATCGGAATGAAGCCCGCCGCGGAAGCCGCTTCGTCGCCGCTTCGAGGTTCTCGAACTGGCCTCCCCAGTCGAGCCAATAGCCCTCGGGCAGCTTCACTTCTTGCGCGATGCGGGCCTGCGCGTCGTCGACGAAGCCCTTCAGGTCGCGCCCGCGCACGTTGGCCTCGATGGCGATCCGCCGCTGGATGTTCTCGCGGCTGACCTGCGCCGGGCCTTCCTCGACGACGATCTTCGCCAGCTGCGACAACGGAATTAGCTGGCCGGTGGGGCTCCTCACCTGCAGCAGCGCCGGCTGCTCGACGTTCTCACGCGCCGATGCAGCGAACCGCACCTGGAGCGCGAACCGCTTCTGGCCCTCGAGCACGGTGCCGACCTGGCGCCCGCCAATCGTCTCGACCGTGTCGAGCACCTCGCGCGCGTTGATTCCGTACCGGGCAATCGCCTGGCGATCGATCTGGATCCGCGCCACCGGCAGCCCCGCCACCTGCTCGGCCTTCACGTCCGCCGCGCCCGGCACCTTGCTCAGCAGCGCCGAGAGCTGCCCACCCACCTTCTGCAGCCCCTCGCGGGTCGCAATCACGAAGACGTCGCTGATCTCAACGCCCATCGGGTCGGTCGCAATCTCGGCCCGGCCCGTCTTGGAAATCACCGTCGTCACTTCCGGAAACTGCTTCAGCACTTTCTCGAGCAGCGTCGTCTGCCGCACCGACTCTTCGAGTGACACCGATGGCACCCGCCAGGCCTGCAGCGCGATCGCGCCCTCGTCGAGCCGCGGCACGAACTCCGCGCCGAGCTCTGGCTCGACCTGCACCTCTAAAGCCTTCACCGCACCCGTCGAGCCCGCCGAATCATCGCGCCCAGCGCGAGCAGCGCCCACGCTCCCAGCCCCTGCGCGCCGCTCGAGCAGCCGCACCCCGACGCTGAAGAAATAGAGCTGTCGGCCACCGGCGGATCATCCATCGGCACCAGCTTCGGCTTGCCCGGCGTGCCCGCATCAACCCCCGGCGCCGCGCCCGCATCGACCGGCCCCGCACCCGGCAGGCACAGCCGCTCACCCGTCGGCAGGCCCGTACATTCCTCGCCTGCCGGGCACTGCTCGAGCTCGCTCGCTGCGCAGTGGGTGCGGCAGCGGCCCTCGAGACACACCGCGTCCCCCGCGCACGAAGGCTGCGACTTCCACACCGTGCAGCCGGTGGGCGCCTTTTCGCAAACCGCCGGAGCGCCGCCCGCACACTTTCCCGCCCCCAGCGCGCACGCGTTCTGACACGGAGGAATGCATGCGCCGCCCTGGCACGTCTCGCCCGCCGCGCACGCTGCGGCCGCCGCCCACACCGGGCAGCCGCTCGCCGTCGCCTGGCACTGCTCCATGCCGCCGCTCGCCGCGCAGCGCTTGCTGCCCACCGAGCAGCTCACCGCGCACGCCGCGCAGGTGCCCGC
>JAYUXE010000014.1:0-2682 GCA_043753165.1 Archangiaceae bacterium
TGCGCGCGGGTCAGCTCTACGGCTACCGCGTCACCGGCCCGTGGGACCCGTCGAAAGGCCAGCGCTACAACAACGCAAAGCTGCTCGTCGACCCGTACGCGAAAGCCATCAGCGGCAAGCCCGACTGGAAGGTGCCGCTGAACGGCAGCGACTTCGACGCCGGCGGAATCGAGACGCGCAACGACGGTGACTCGGCGCGCGGGGCCCCGAAGAGCGTGGTCATCGCCGATGATTTCGACTGGTCGGGCGAGCGCCGCCCGCAGGTGCTGTGGCGCAAGTCCGTCATCTACGAAGTGCACGTCAAAGGCTTCACCGCCAAACACCCGCGCGTCCCCGAAGAGCAGCGAGGCACGTACCTCGGCCTCGCGCACCCCGGCGTCATCGGCCACCTCACGTCGCTGGGCGTGACGTCGGTGCAGCTGCTGCCCGTGCACGAAGCCGCTTCCGAAGGGTTCATTCTCGAGAAGGGCCTCAGCAATTTCTGGGGCTACAACACGCTTGGCTTCTTCGCGCCCGACCAGCGCTTCTCGGGCAGCGGCGTTCGCGGCGAGCAGGTGCGCGAGTTCAAGACGATGGTGAAGGCGCTGCACAACGCCGGCATCGAGGTGCTGCTCGACGTCGTCTACAACCACACGTGTGAAGGCAACGAGCGCGGCCCGACGTTGAGCTTCCGCGGCGTCGACGCGCCGGTCTTCTACTGGCCCGACCCCGCGAATCCCGGCAAGCACCTCGACTTCACCGGCTGCGGCAACAGCCTCAACCTGCGACACCCGCAGGTGTTGAAGCTGGTGCTCGACTCACTTCGGTACTGGGTCACCGAGATGCACGTCGACGGTTTCCGCTTCGACCTCGCGACCACGCTGGGCCGGCGTGGCAACGGCGAGTTCGACCCGTCGGGTCCGTTCTTTCAGGCGATTCACCAGGACCCGGTGCTCTCGCGCGTGAAGCTCATCGCCGAGCCGTGGGACGTGGGCGTCGGCGGTTACCGCGTCGGCCAGTTTCCGCTGCAGTGGGCCGAGTGGAATGACAAGTACCGCGAGTCGATTCGCCGCTTCTGGCGCGGCGACGAAAGGCAGGCCGGCGAAATCGGTTATCGCCTCACGGGCAGCTCGGACTTGTTCAAGGTGTCGGGCCGCCGGCCGACCGCGAGCATCAACTACGTCGCGTGCCACGACGGGTTCACACTGCGCGACCTCGTCAGCTACAACCAGAAGCACAACGAGCTGAACGGCGAAGAGAACCGCGACGGGGCCGGCGAAAACCACAGCTACAACTGCGGCGTCGAAGGCGAGACGGACGACCCGCTGGTACTCGGCCTGCGCGATCGCCAGGCGCGCAACCTGCTCGCGACCCTCTTCCTTTCCGTCGGCACCCCGATGCTCTGCGCCGGCGACGAGCTCGGCCGCACGCAGTGGGGAAACAACAACGCGTGGTGCCAGGACAACGCGCTGTCGTGGGTCGACTGGGAGCTCGACGAGTCACGCACCAGCTTCCTCGTGTTCGCCAAAGCGTGTCTGAAAGTCCGCCGAGACCACCCGGTGTTGCAGCGTCGAAACTTCTTTCTCGGCTCCACGCTCGAGGACTCGCAGTTTCACGACCTCGCGTGGGTTCGCCCCGACGGCAGGGAAATGCAGCCGGGCGACTGGGCCCAGCCGCACAGTCGGTGTCTCGGTTGGTTCCTGGGCGGCGATGCCATTGGCGCCCGCGGACCCGACGGCCGCAAGGTGGTGGGCCAGAGCCTGCTGCTGTACGTGAACGCAGGCAGTGAGGCCGTCGAGCTCGTGCTGCCCGACAAGGCGCAGGGCGACGGGTACGAGGTGGTGCTCGAGACGGCGCGCGACAACCGGGTCACCCGTTCGTACTTCCCGGGCGAAAGGCTGTCGCTGGCGGGCCGAAGCTTGATCGTCATGCAGCAGTTGCACAAAGCCGTGTAGCTTCGCGCGCCGTGGGTACCCCTCTTCTCTGGATCGGTTTTCTCGTCGGCGTGCTCGCGCTCGTCGTCATCGACTTGAGCCTCGTCAAGGCGAAGGGCGGGGTGGTGTCGGTGAAGGCCGCCGGCATCTGGGTCGGCGTTTACGTCACGCTGTCACTTGCGTTCGCTGGCTTTCTCTACACGCTGGGCGGCGTGAAAACGGCGGGCACGTTTCTCACCGTCTACGTCATCGAGTACGCGCTCTCGGTCGACAACCTCTTCGTCTTCCTCGTCATCTTCAGCTACTTCAAGATCGCAAAAGACGCCCAGCACCGGCTGCTGTACTGGGGCGTCATCGGCGCGTTCGCCCTGCGTGCGTTGCTCATCGGCCTCGGAGCGAAGCTCGTCACGCAGTTCACGTGGGTCCTCTACGGCTTCGGCCTCTTCCTGCTCTACACCGCGTTCAAGCTCGTCACCGCGGGCGAAGACGAAGACGTCGACCCGGAAAAGAACGTGGTGCTCCGGTGGGCACGCAAGGTCTTCCCGGTCGCGACCCAGGACCACGGGAACCATTTCTTCTCGGTGGAAAACGGCAAGCGCGTCGTGACGCCGCTGTTCCTCGTGCTGCTCGTCGTCGAGACCAGCGACGTCTTGTTCGCGCTGGACTCGATTCCCGCCGCGCTCGGCATCAGCCAGGACGCGTACATCATCTTCACCGCCAACGCGTGCGCGGTGATGGGGCTGCGCTCGCTGTTCTTCGTCGTCTCGAA
>JAYUXE010000015.1:0-6358 GCA_043753165.1 Archangiaceae bacterium
CAGCTCGAGCCCGGCGGGCATCAACGCGTGTGGCCAGCTCTTCGGAGGCGGCACCTGCGTGGCGTCTTTCAACGTGCCTACGACGGTCACCCTCACCGCGACTCCGGACTCGACTTTCCCCAGCCGTCTTTCGACGTTCACCGGGTGGTCGGGGGCGTGCTCGGGAACCAACACCACCTGCACCCTGGTCATGAACAAACAGACGTCGGTCACTGCCAATTGGCAGCTCAAGCCCAACATCGCGTTCCTGACGACGAACAAAGCAGCCGACTTTGGGGGGCTTTCCGGGGCCGACACGATTTGCAACGACACCGCAAACGCAGCAGGCATCCCCGGAACCTTCAGAGCCTATCTTTCGAGCTCGACTGTCGACGCAGTCAGCCGCCTGGGCAGCGCCTCGGGCTGGGAACGGGTCGATGGGAAGCCGGTCGCAAACACCGTCGCAGAGGTCGTTGCCGGTAAAATGTTCTACCCCGTTCGCATCACGCCTCAGCCCTTCGACGCCAAACATGACGGTGTATGGACGGGGACGACGTCGGGCGGTCAGGCCGCTCCTGACACCTGTACCAACTGGACCACGACGACGGGCAGCAGCTTCACCGGCTATTCCTCGGCGATTGGCATCCGTTTCACCTACTCGGCCGGCGTTGGTTGCAACGGGACGAACCGCATCTACTGCTTTGGAATCGACCGAAAATCGACGGTGACGCTGACCCCGCCGGCGACGCGGCGAAACGCCTTCATAACTGCGGCTGCGTGGCCCGTCAGCGGTGGGCTCACCGGCGCCGACTCCTTCTGTCAGGCAGATGCGACGGCGGCGGGTTTGACTGGCACCTACCGGGCTTTGCTGCCGACGTCGGCGGCGAGTGCAGCGTCTCGCTTCAGCACCGTTGGAGCGCCGTGGGCCCGCATGGATGGCGTGCCGCTGATGGCCACGGCGGCGGGCACCTTCCCCACCGACCTCTGGGACACGTCGCCGGTCATCACGCCAGCTGGAACATGGCTTGGTGCAGGATTTGGGGTGTGGGGCGGTTCGTCGGGGCTCATGGTTGTCGGCACGCTGTCGAGCACCTGCCTCAATTGGACATCGACCACCGGCACGACGTCCATCGGCGGCCAGTCGGGTCACAGCTATCACCCGTCACTGTTCGGCTCGGTCGCGAACGAGGCGTGTAACTCGAACCTTAACCGCTTGATCTGCCTTCAGCAGTAGTCGACGGCCCCGCGCTGGGGTGCTAGCCAGCGCGGTGATCATGATCACCCTGCGCTGCATCACGGCCCTGGTCCTTGCGTCGCTGGCGACGGCCTGCAGCGACGCGCCGGGGACGGTGAAGGTCGAGTTGAAGCGCAAAGTCCCCGACGGCAAGCCGGTGGCGACGTTCGGCTCGGAAACCATCACCGACACCGAGCTCGCCGCGCGCTTCGCCGAGCTCAACCCGTACACCCGCGCCCGCTACCAGACGCTCGAACAGAAGCGCGAATACCTCGACGGCCTCGTCCGCTACGAGCTGCTCGCCCGCGAAGCCGCCAAACGCAACCTTCAGAACGACCCCGAGGTCGTCGAAGCGATGAAGCGCGTGATGGTGCAGCGCCTCATCAAGACCGAAATCGAAGAAAAGCCCGGCCTCATCGGCGGCGACGAAGTGAAGAAGTACTACGACGCCCACGTGAGCGACTACGTGAAGCCGGCGATGACCCGCCTGCGCCACGTCTTCGTGAAGACCGAGAACCGCGCGAAGGGCGAAGAGATTCTGAAGCGCGCCGTCGCCCTGCAGCCGCTGGACTACGCCGCCTTCTCGATGCTGGCCCGCGAGAATTCCGAGGAGCCCCGCACCCAGCCCATCGAAGGCGACCTGCGCTTCCTCACCGACGACGAGCTTTCCAAACAATACGGCCCCGAGCTCGTCACCGCCGCCGCCGAGCTCAAGCAGGTCGGCGAGGTCTACCCGAAGCTCATCGAGACCAAGACCGGCTTCCACATCCTCAAGCTCGAAGGCCGCCAGGTCGCGCTCAACCTCGCGATGGACCAGGTCAAGCAGAGCATCGAGTCCACCCTCGCCAACGACAGCAAGATGGACAGGTACCGCACCTTCCTCGAAGGCCTGAAGAAGGGCGCCGCGCTGAACGTCAACGAGTCGAACCTCGCCGGTGTCGTCGTCGACCCGCGCGCGCCGATGGTGCCGAGCACGTCGGCGGGTGGGTTCGTGCCGCCCCCTGCTCCGCCCGAGAAGACCGAAAAGTGAAGGGCTTCGTCGCCACGCTCGTCCTCGCCTTAGCGGGCTGCCCCGAACAGGCAAAGGTCGGCCTCGAGCCTTCCGTCATCGCCACCGTCAACGGCGCCGTCGTCTCTCGCACCGACTTCGAACGTGAGCTCTCGCGCGAGCTGCAGGCACTCGAAGGCAGCCCGCCCCGCACGCCCGAGCAGATAGAGCCGTACAAGCAGACGCTGCTCGAGACCCTCGTCGAACGGACCCTGTTGCTTCAGGCCGCACGCGAGGCCGACATCATCGTCTCGCCTGAAGAAGTCGACCGCCGCGTGCTCGCGCTCGCCTCCGAGTACCCCGCCGAAAGCTTCGACTCCGCGCTCGCACAGGGCCAGACCACGCGCACCGAGCTCACCCACACCACGCGCACCCAGCTCACCATCGAGAAGCTGTTCGCCGCGAAGGTCTACGCGCGCATGGCCATCACCGAAGAAGCGATTCGCCGCGAATACGAAGAGAAGGCCGGCGAGTTCCAGGAAGCCGAGTCCGTGCACGCGCAGCAGATTGTGGTGAAGGGCCTCGATGAAGCGAAGCGCCTGCAGTCACAGCTGTACGCCGGGAAGAAGTTCTCTGACCTCGCCCGCCGCTATTCGCTGTCACCCGACGCCAAAGTCGGGGGCGACCTCGGTTTCGTCTCTCGCGGCGTGATGCCCTCGCAATTCGACGAGGTGCTCTTTCGTCTATCGGTCGGGCAGGTGTCCGACGTGATTTCCACCGACTACGGCTTTCATCTCTTCAAGGTGCTCGAGAAGAAACCGCCGCGGAAGAAAGAGCTCATCGAGGTGCGGCCCGCGCTCGAGGCGCGGCTGCTGGCCCAGCTGAAAGAAGAAGGGCAGCGGGAATTCGTCAAAGCCCTGCGCGTCAAGGCAGACGTGAAGGTCAACGACCAGGTGCTGCTCACCGTCACCGGACGGCCAACCAGCGTGCGACAGGTGGAACCATGAAGAAGCTGCTGACTGCACTGATGCTGATTGCCGTGCCCGCGTACGCCGAGCTCGTCGACCGCGTGGCCGCCGTCGTGAACCGCGACATCGTGACGCTGTCGGAAGTCGAAGCGCGCGCCGCTCCCGAGATGCAAAAGGTCGCGGCCGAAGGCGACGCCTCGAAGCGGGCCGAGCTGAGGAAGCAGATTTTGAAACGGTCACTCGACGGGCTCATCGGCGAGAAGCTGATGGAATCGCAGCTCAAAGAATTGAACATCGAAGTCGCCGATGCCGAAATCGAGCTCGCGATCGACGACGTGAAGAAGCAGAACAACATCGACGGCGCCCAGTTCGAGCAGCTGCTGCAGACAGAGGGCTACTCGATGGTCAGCTACAAGACCTTCATGAAGAAGCACCTCGCCCGCATGAAGCTGGTGAACCTGAAGGTGCGCAGCAAAGTGAAGGTCAGCGACGAAGACTTGAAGGCCGAGTACCAGCGCGTCGCGAAAACCGAGTCGGACGACGCCGAAGTCCACGCGCGCCACGTGCTCGTGCAGCTGACCCCCAAGGCCACCAACGAGCAGGTCGAGGCCGCGCGCGTCAAGGCCGTCGCGCTCGTTGCCGAAGCCCGCCAGCCCGGCGTCGACTTCGCCAAGCTCGCCAAAGACAAGTCCGAAGGGCCCAGCAAGGACGACGGCGGTGACCTCGGCTTCTTCCGCCGCGGCGTCATGGTCCCCGAGTTCGAGCGCGTTGCGTTCACGCTTCCCATCGGCGGCGTGTCCGACCCGATTCGCACCAAGTTCGGCTGGCACGTCATCAAGGTCGAAGAACGCCGGGCGCTGCAGGCGAAGCCCTTCGAAGAGATGAAAGACCAGCTGCGCGAAAAGATTCTTCGCAGCCAGCTCGAGCGCTACACCGACCAGTACATCGCGGAATTGCGCGCGCAGGCCGTCGTCGAAGAAAAGCTGTGAAGCCCGTCGTCGCCATCTCGGCCGGGTGCCCCGCAGGCATCGGCCCCGAGATTACGGTGGCGGCGCTGAAGCACCCGAAGGTCCGCCGCGCGCTCACGCCCCTGGTGTTCGGGGACGCGTCGCTGCCGCTGCCTCGTGACCAACTCATCGCGGTCACCCAACTCACAGCCAAAGACCGCACGCCGGGGAAGCCCACGCATGCAAGCGGCCGAGCGCAGCTGGCGTACATCGAGGCCGCGGTTGCAGCGGTGAAGGAAGGACGCGCGCAGGCGCTGTGCACGGCGCCGGTGTCGAAGGAGCAAATCACCCGGTCGGGCGTGCGCTTCATGGGCCACACCGAGCTGCTGGCCGAACGCTTCGGTCGCGAGGTGCTGATGCTGCTCGACGGGCCGCGCCTTCGCGTAGCGCTCGCCACCAATCATCTGCCGCTGGCGCAGGTGCCGCGCGCGCTCGAAGTCGGCAAGCTGGTGAAGCAGCTGCAGCTGCTGTCGAAGTCATTGGGGAGGCCGCGCATCGCGGTGTGCGGGCTGAATCCGCATGCGGGCGAAGGCGGTGAGCTCGGACGCGAAGAGGTCGACGTCATCGCGCCCGCCATTCGGCTCGCGCGGAAGAAGGGCGTCGATTGCCACGGGCCGTTCGCGGCCGACGGGCTGTTCGCGGGCGTGGGCAAGAACTTCAAGTTCGGCGCCGTGCTCGCGATGTTCCACGACCAGGGGCTCGTCGCGGCGAAGGCGCTCGACTTCGACCTCACCGTCAACGTCACCCTCGGCCTTCCCGTCGTCCGCACCTCGCCCGACCACGGCACCGCGTACGACATCGCTGGGAAAGGGAAGGCCGACCCGGCTCCGATGATTGCGGCGCTGCTTCGCGCCGTCGCCTAACCCTTCGCGCGCTTCTGAATCTCGTCCCGCAGCGAGTCGTTGTCCCAGCCGGAATCGATGCGGAGCTTGCCGGTGCCCCTGAGCTCGTCTTGCATCGTCTTCTCGGCTTGCTCGAGCACGCGCTTGGCCTCGGCGAAGAACGCGGTCTGGTCTTTGCCGACGTGCTTGAACATCAGCTCGATGTTGTTCTCGTCGTGCTCCTTCCACCGCTGCGCGATGCGGTGCGCCGAGTGCGCGCGGTTGCCCAGGCGAACCAGCGCCGCTTCACCCATCTCGAGTGAGCCCGCCATCGTCTCGCGGTGGATGGCGGTGATGCCCAGCTTTCGCAGCTGGTAGTAGTGGGTGCGGTTTCGCGCGCGCGCGAGAATCGGCAGCTGCGGAAAATTGCGGCGCACGAGCTCGGCAATCTCAACCGACTTTTCCACGTCGTCGATCGCCAGCACGAACAGCTTCGCCCGCGCGCAGCCCGCGCCCAGCAGCAGATCGAGCCGCGACGCGTCGCCGTAATAAACCTTCTGACCAAGGCGCCGCAGGATGTCGACCATCGCCGGGTCGAGGTCGAGCACGGTGACCGAATGCCCGCTGGTTCGCAGCACGCGGCCGATGACCTGGCCCACGCGGCCGAAACCCGCCATCACCACTTCGGTGTCTTCGTCGGCCACCGCGTCGTGGGCGCGCGCTGGAGACTTCGCTGCCACCCGCGGCAGCACGAACCGTTCGAGGAAGATGAAGATGGCGGGCGTCGCGAGCATCGACAACGCGACCACGGCGATCAGCGGTTTTGCGTACGTGTCGTCGAATACGCCGTTCTGCTGGCCGAAAGAGATGAGTACGAACGCGAACTCGCCCACCTGCGGCAAAGCGAGCGCCACGAGCCACTGCGCCGAACGGTCGAGCTTGAAGCCTTTGCCCAGCGCGAGCAGCACCGCCGTCTTCAGCAGCAGGCTCCCCAGCAACACACCGGCAATCAGCAGCGGGCGGCCGGCGAGGAGGGCGAAGTCGATTTCGGCTCCGACCGAGATGAAGAAGAGGCCCAGCAGCAGGCCCTTGAACGGCTCGATGTCGCTCTCGAGCTCGTGCCGGTACTCGCTGTCTGCGAGCACGACGCCGGCGAGGAAGGTGCCGAGCGCCGGTGAAAGCCCGACCAGCCCCATCAGCCATGCGATGCCCACGACGAGCAGCAGGGCGAACGCGGTGAACGTCTCGCGCAGCTTCGTCTCGGCCAGCAGCCGGAACGCCGGACGAATCACGGTCCGGCCCGCGAGGATGATCAGCCCGACGGCGCCAATGATGAACAACCCCTGCAGCCAGCCCGGCCG
>JAYUXE010000016.1:0-2682 GCA_043753165.1 Archangiaceae bacterium
AGGCCGTCGGCGCTTCCCAGCAGCGACTCAGCCGCGCGTTCGGGGTGCGGCATCATGCCCATCACGTTGCGGCGCTCGTTGACGATGCCCGCGATGTCGTTGCGCGCGCCGTTGGGGTTGTTGCGGTAGCGGAAGACGACCTGCCCGTTTCCTTCGAGGCGGTTCAGCCCTTCGTCCTCGATGAAGTAGTTCCCTTCGGCGTGGGCGATCGGCATCTTGACCAGGTCGCCCTTCTTCATCCCGTCGGTGAACGGCGTGTCGGCGTTGATCAGCTCGAGCTCGACTTCCTGGCAGATGAACTTCAGCGACGCGTTGCGCATCAACATGCCGGGCAGCAATCCCGCTTCGGTGAGAATCTGAAAGCCGTTGCAGATGCCGAGCACCTTGCCACCCGAAGCGGCGTGGCGGCTGACCTCTTCCATGATGGGCGAGAAGCGCGCGATGGCGCCGCAGCGCAGGTAGTCGCCGTACGAGAAACCGCCCGGGATGATGATCGTCTCGCAGCCCTGAAGGTCGCGGTCTTTGTGCCACAGCGAAACCGTCGGCTGGCCGAGCACGTCCCGAACCACGTGCACCGCGTCGGTGTCGCAGTTGCTGCCGGGAAAGAGCACGACGCCGAACTTCACGAGATGACCTCGACCTTGAAGTTCTCGACGACGGTGTTGGCGAGCAGCTTCTGGCACATCTGCTCGACCCGGACCCTGGCGGTCGCGGCGTCCTTCGCATCGACCTCGAGCTCGACGTATTTGCCGAGGCGGACGCCAGAAACTTCGGGGAAGCCCAGGGTGTGAAGGCTCTTCTCGACGGCTTTGCCTGCCGGGTCGAGAACGCCGGCCTTCAAGGTGACGAACACTCGCGCGCGCATAGTGAAAGCGCATAACAAATTTGTGGGTGTTAAGACTTCAAGAATGCCGACCTGGGCAATGTGGGCCATCTGTTTTGGCCTGCTGCTGTTGCGAGGGCTCTTCGGAGCTGCCGAATCTGCCCTGACGGGCGTGTCGGACCTGCGCGCGCGCGAGCTGAAAGAATCGAGCCCGAAGCGAGGCGCGCGGCTGCTCTGGCAGAAGACGGAACGCGAACGGACGGCGGCGGCGCTGCGATTCGGGATGGTGTTGTGCGGCTTCACGGCGGCGGCGATCGCGACCCTGGTGCCTCCGCGGTTGCTGGGTCAGACGTTTGCGGCGCTGGGCGACTACGCGTGGATCAACATCGTCACCCCGCTGGCGTCGGCGCTGCTGG
This sequence comes from Archangiaceae bacterium, assembly GCA_043753165.1. Classification (GTDB taxonomy): domain Bacteria; phylum Myxococcota; class Myxococcia; order Myxococcales; family Myxococcaceae; genus JAGSPQ01. The sequence continues at coordinate 1,240 of JAYUXE010000016.1, forward strand.
TCGCGATGTTCGCCACGGTGCTCGACGTCATCTTCCGCAGCTTCGCCGCCAGCAGCCCCGAGTCGTGGGCGCTGCTGCTGTCGGGCCTCGTGCAGGTGTCGGTGAAGGGCCTGTACCCGTTGATCAAGGTGATGGTGGTGCCGCTGAACATCGTGCTCGGCCCGCTCGGAGCGAAGGTTTCCTTCCAGGCGCCCCCGCTTCCGCTGGCCGAGCTCGAGAAGTTGCTGGCGGTGCAGGCGACGGAAAAGTCGATCGACAAGTCGGCGCCGCAGCTGATCCGTTCGATTTTCGAGATGTCGCACAAGACGTGTCGCGACGTGATGGTGCCGCGCATCGACGTGGTGCTGGTCGACATCAAGACGCCGCCGTCGGAAATCCTGGGGATGATCAGCGAGAAGAACCATTCGCGCATCCCGGTGTACGAGGGGGAAATCGACAAGGTGGTCGGCATCCTTCACGTGCGCGACCTCGTGCCGCTGATGCAGAACCCGACGTTGATCGTGCTGCACGACCTGATTCGGCCGGCGGTGTTCGTGCCGTGGGTGAAGCCGATTGGTGACCTGCTGCGCGAGATGCAGGGCCAGAAGATTCACATGGCGGTGGTGGTCGACGAGTACGGCGGGTTCATGGGCATCGTCACGCTCGAGGACATTCTTCGCGAGATCGTCGGCGACATCGGCGACGAGTTCGAAGAGGAATCGAAGCCGTACGAGAAGCAGGCCGATGGCACCTTTCTGGTCGACGCGATGTTGCCGCCGCAGGAATTCTCGCGCGCGTTCGACGTCAAGCTGCCCGAGGGCGACTACGAGACGCTGGGTGGGTTCCTCGCGCATCTCGCCGGCGCGCTGCCCGAGGTGGGTGAGAAGTACGTCGTCCAAGGGTGGACGTTCATCATCCACTCGAAAGAAGGGCCGCGGCTCGATCGCATCAAGGTGATTCGCGCGAAGTCGCTGCTGCCCGCTGAAAAGAAGGAAGCGGTGTCGGGTGAGGTGTTGATGCCGCGTGCGTCGCCTGCGCGCGAGTAGCTTTTGGCGGCGTTCATCCCCACCCTGCCGCTGAGATTGCAGGCGCAGACGCCGCAGTGCTGAGAAGGTCCGCGTGAGAGCGTTTGCGGCCGTTCTGACGGCGTGCTGAAGCTCGGCGCGCTGAAGCTGTCGAGCCCGGTGCAGTTCGACGCGAAGCTTCGCGGCGACGCGACCCTCGGGCCCAACGCGACCGTCGACCTCGACGTGACGTTCACTGCTGATGGCTATGGCGCGCGCGCCGCGACGTTGAAGATTCCGAGCAACGACAGAGCCGTGCGCGTTCAACGGCGCGACCCGAGATCTGTCTTTCACCCTCAGCGCAACGAAGGGCACTTGCGCGCTGACCGCGGCGGGACTCACGGCCAGCACGAACGCCGCGTTCACGCTGCCGGAAGGCGCGATGGGTTCGCGGATGCTG
>JAYUXE010000017.1:0-13770 GCA_043753165.1 Archangiaceae bacterium
ATTCGAGCACTCGTAAAAAACCGTGTCAAAGAACTTCAGGCCGTGACGCGGGCCACTGCCTCTCGCGCGTGGTCGACGTCGCGCGCGATCTGCCCCATCAATTCCGCCACCGATGCAAAGCGTTGTTCGGCGCGCAGGCGATCGACGAACTCCACGCGAAGGCGCTTTCCGTACAGATCGCCTGTGAAGTCGAACAGGTGCGCCTCGATGGTCACTTCATTGCCGCCGAAGGTGGGCTTCACGCCGATGTTGGCTGCGCCGCCGAGCCAGCCGGGCTCGCCGCCGATCACGCGCGCGCGCACCGCGTACACCCCCGCCGCGGGCCGGAGCTCGTTCTGCGTGTCGATGTTCGCGGTGGGGAACCCGATGGTGCGGCCCCTGCCCTGCCCCGGCACCACGGAACCATCGAGGTCGAAGAACCGCCCCAGCAGGCGCTGCGCCGCGGCAACCCGGCCTTCGAGCACGTACTCGCGCACCTTGCTCGACGAGACCACGACGCCGTCGATGGTGACGGCCGTCACGATGTGAACCGAGGCCGACGCCTTCTGCGCCGCGGCTTCCAGCGTCTTCACGTTGCCCGAACGCTTCTGGCCGTACGTGAAGTCGGCCCCGACGACCACGGCCTTCACTTTGAGCTGCTGAAACAACATCGCCTCGAACTCGGGCGCCGACGTCTTCGCGAACGTCAGGTCGAAGGGCTGCACCACGACGTGGGCGAGGCCTGCTTCTTCGAGCAGCTCGAGCTTGCGGGCCTGCAGGGTGATGAGGCGGGGAGCGAGATCCGGCTGCAGCACCTTGCCGGGGTGGGGAAGAAAGGTGATCGCGCACGGCGGGCCGTGCTTCGCGGCTTCGGCAAAGAGCGCGCGGTGCCCCAGGTGCACGCCGTCGAAGTTGCCGAGCGAGACCGCGGCCCCGGCGAGGTTTCCCGATTCGGCGGCCGCAGCCACAGACGCATGCACCTTCATCCGCGTGGCTATAGCCAATCTCTCGCGCCGATGCGTTTGATCTGTTAGCCGGGCGGCCCCATGGCGCGCATCCCCCTTCGTCCCCAGCCGGCTGGCCACGAGTTCGTGGACGCGAAGACCTTCCCCGACTGGGCGGCGGTGTTCGGCTCGACGGGGCCGCTGGAGCTCGAGATCGGCTGCGGCGCCGGCGGCTTCGCGCTGAACCACGCGCAGAAACATTCGAACATCCGGCTCGTCGCCTTCGAGTGGCGAAAGAAGTTCGCGCGCGAGGTCGCCTTCCGCGCGGAAAAGAACGGGGTGACGAACCTGCGTGTGGTCGAAGCCGACGCGCGCACCGAGATTCCCCGCCTCTTTGAACCGGGTTCACTGTCGGTGGTGCACGTGCAGTTCCCCGACCCGTGGTGGAAGCGCGCGCATCACAAGCGCGCCGTCGTGCAGCCCGAGTTCTCGAAGTTTCTCTTCACGCTCATCAAGGCCGGCGGCCATTTCGACATGCGCACCGACGTGAAGGATCGTGCGCAGCAGATGCTGGCGATTCTCGAGGGCGCCGGCTTCGTGAACCCGCTGGGCGCGGGCACCTTCCACCCGTACGACCCGGACGAAGTGCCATCGACGCGCGAACGGCGGTACCTCGCCTCGGGCGAGCCGGTATATCGGGCGCGGCTGCTGCGGCCGTAACAGAAGGCTAAGGTTCCCCGGCATGTCGCCCCGCCGCACCCGCACCCTCGAAGTTGCCCGCCGCGTCGACCCCGTTGCGGGAAGCCTCGACGGCAAGCTGGTGCTGATCGCCGACGACGACCACGCGATCGTGAACCGCATTCGCGAGCACCTGGCAGAAAAGAAGTACCGGTTCGTCGAAGCGTTCGATGGCACGCAGGTGCTCACCGCGCTGCGCGAGCACAAGCCCGACCTGCTGCTGATGGACGTCGAGATGCCGGGCCTCGGCGGCGTCGAGGTGTGCCGCATCGTCAAAGCGAACCAGAGCGAGACGGGCTTCGGCTTCGTCCCGGTGATTCTGATGACCGCGCGCAGCGGCAAGTCGGGCAAGGTCGAAGGGCTCGAGCTCGGCGCCGACGACTACCTGACCAAGCCCTTCGACCTGCTCGAGCTGTCGGCCCGCGTGAAGTCGATGCTGAGGCTCAAAGGCCTGCAGGACGCGCTGGTCGAGAAGAACCGCGAGCTCGACAAGGCGAACCGCGAGCTCGACCAGAAACGGCAAGAGCTGCTCGCGTTGTCGCGCACCGACGGGCTCACCGGCCTCGTCAACCGCCGCCACTTCGAAGAAAGGCTGTTGGCCGAGTTCACGCGATCGACACGCTACCGTTCGCCGTTGTCGTGTCTGCTGCTCGACATCGACCACTTCAAGAAGGTCAACGACAGCTGGGGTCACCCCTTCGGCGACCTGGTGCTGAAGGAAGTCGCCCAGGTGACGCGCAAGGTGCTGCGCGATGTCGACGTGCTCGCGCGCTATGGCGGCGAAGAGCTGATCGCGTTGCTGCCCGAGACGTCGCGCGAGGAAGCGTTTGCCGCGGCCGAACGGATGCGGGCAGGTGTGGCGTCTTTGCGGCTGCCGTTCTCGGCGCCCGGCAAGCCGACGGTGGACGTGCGGTGTACGGCGTCGATCGGGGTCGCCACGTATCCGGGGCCGGGCATCGACTCCGAAAGCGCGCTGGTCTCGGTCGCTGACGAATGCCTCTACGCTGCCAAACAGAACGGGCGGAACCAGGTGCAACAGCATGAACACTGAACCGATGATTGCCGCAGCGGCGCCGGGGGGTTACTGCCCTCTCTGGATGAATCGCTTTCTGCTCTTGGTGCTGATGGTGGGCCTGGCCGGGTGCCGTTCGGATCGCGCGGATGCGCCCGATGACGCGTACCGGCTGTTCTCGGCGGCGATCAAACGCAGCGATGTGAACGGGGCGTGGGACGCGCTGTCGGCCGACACGCGCGCGATGCTGGAAGCGAAGAGCAAGGCGATTTCCGAAGCCTCGAAGGGCGCGATCAAAGACGAGCCGAAGATGCTCACCTTTGTATCAGGGGTGAAGGTGCAGCCCATCGGCGTGGTGAAGGTCTTGAAGCTGGAAGGCGCCATGGCGGTGCTCGAGGTGGAAGATCCGGCGGGCAAACGCGAACAGAAGATGGTCAAGGTCGGCAACCGCTGGTACGTCGACCTCACCGACAGCTTGAAAGCGGGGGCGGCAGTACCGTGACTGATCGTTTGAAAGGGCGGAAAGACGGACCTCCGGTGGAAGTCGTTCGCAGGCCGGCGGACGCAGTGGTTCGGCCCGTGGTGAGCCCCGCGCCGGTGTCGGTGCGGCCGGTCGCTCCGAGGCCAGTGGGTGCGGCGCCGGTTCCTGCGCGTCCGATCGCTCCCCGACCCGCGGCAGCGCCTCCCGCCGCACGACCTGCAATTCCCGGTGCCCGCCCCGGTGGCCCGCCGAATCGCTTTGCCCCGCGTGGCCCGCCGCGCCCGCCCCCGACGGCGGAACAGATCGACGTGCTCGCGCGAAAGGAGCACGTGCCTGCCCGCATCGCGAAGGGTGAGCTCGAAGGGAAGATGAAGGTGCGCATCTGGCGAAAGCTGCACAAGGAAGAGGCCGCGCGCTTCGACCTCGCGTACGCGCTGATGGAGAAGCACCCCACCCTGCCGCTGGCCGAAGCCTTTGGCTGCGTGCAGTCGGGGATGCCCATCGAAGAGTTCCTGCTGCGCCGCGCGCGGGTGAAGAAGAAGGAAGAGGTGAAGGTCGCGCGCACGGCCGTCAGCGGCGAGGCGATTGACGGCTTCATCGGCACGTTCATCGCCGAGAAGGAAGCGCTGGCCCTGGTGCTGGCCGAACGCACGCTGCTGGACGCGATCGTCGAAGCGCAGCCCGTGTCGTTCATGCTCGAGAAGACGGGTCGAATCGAAAAGCTGCAGGTGGTGACGCTGGCGAAGAAGGCCGTCTGGGAAAAGTGGCTCAGCCAGCTCGAGCGCGAGCCGAAGCTGGCGCAGAAGCCGATGCAGGTCGCCCGGCAGCCGGCGCGCCGGCCGGTGTCGGATCCGCGGCCCTTCGTCGATCATTTGAGCAAGCCCGTGAAGCTGGTGCTTCGCAATGGGCTGACGCTGACCTTCCCGCTGCGCGCGGTGGGGCCGTTCGACCTGCTGTGTGGCCCTTCGGACGACGAAGTCTTCTTCGTGCCGCTTCACGCGGTCGTCGAGTGGTCGCCCGCGCCGAGCTAGTCGGACTGCAGGTTGACCCGCAGCACCTCGAGAATCTGCAGGCGGGTGCCCGGCGACCGTTCGATCCATTCCAGCCGGCACAGGCCTTTGAGCCGCGACAGCAATCGGTACGCGGTCGCGCGAGAGACGCCGCGCTCGACGCCCCACTGTTCGATCGTGCCTTCGCCTTCGAGCACGTGGCGCAGCAGATCTTTCTCGTCGGCGTTGAGCAGCTCGAGTGCTGCCTTCGCGAGGCGCTGGGCGTCGAGCTGGGCGCGCATCGCCTCGGGGAACTCACGTGAGCCGGTGCCCTCGCGTCCGGCCATCGCGGTGACGTAGCGATCAAGAAGCTCGCCAGTGGCTTCAGCGACGGTGGGCTGAGATCCACGCTCGTTCCACAGCGCCGCCACGGCCTGTTCGACGAGCACGGGCGAGAACCGGCCTTGCGCGCGAATGCTCGGGGGGAAGCCCGAGGGCGACGGGCCGCGGTGCATCGCCGCCAGCGCGTCGCGCACGTGGGCGGACAACGCATGCCAGGCGGGACGATCGTCCTTCTCGTCGGCGAGCAGCTGGCGGAAGCGATGGCGAACCGCGCGGCCGAGCTCTTCGTCGTTCATCGCCAGGAGCTCGGCGCGACGGGTGTCGTCGAGCACGTGGCGTTCGAAGAAGACCCCGATCAGCCCGTCGATCATCTGGTTTGCGTCGGCCGATCGCCGCGTCGACGCGCCCAGGACCCCGCGCAGCGCGGCAAAGTCGTCGGGCGAGAAGTGACCCGTGTGGTCGAAGGCCTGAAGGCCTCTTCGGAAGGCCAGCACGAAGGGTTCGCCTACTTGCGGCCGCGGTAGGCGGCCAGCGGGATGACCTGGCTGACGTGGGTGCCAGCGTGCGCCGACTGCGCACGGCGGATGAGCAGCGGAATGTCGCCCTCGCCGCGTTCGACCGCGAGCCGCAGATCGCCGAGGCGTTCGAGGTGGCGGCGCACGGGCAGGCCTTCGGGCGACAGCGAGACGATGTTGCGCAGGTGGCCTTCGGCCTGCTCGAGCTGCTGTTCGGCGCGATCGAGATCCCGCCGCGCGAGCGAGAGCCAGGCGGCAGTCTCGTCGGCGACCAGCTGCAGCTCGTAGGCGAGGCTGATGATGAGCCGGCCGCGCGCAGAGTCCGCCGTGACGCGCTCGAGGGCGATCTTCTGCTGCCGGTGATCGCCGCGCTCGGTGTACGTGCCGTGAACCACCGCATTCCATTCGCCGGTGACGCCCCCCGACAACAGGACACGGCGAGCGAGCCCCCGCGAGACGTCCCCCAGCGTCACCACCAGCGCGTCCGGTTCAGCGCGGGTCGGGTATGCGTGGCGCGTGGTGAGCGCCGAAAAGCCCATGGGTTGGACGCGAACCGTCGAGCCCTGCGCGACTTCACCGAACAGGTGCGCGATGACCGCGCCCATCGCTTCACCCAGACCATCGGGGCCGTCGACGTGTTCGTAGGCGTTGCCCGAAGGCAGCGTCAGCGCCTGCAGCACTTCCGCGACGTAGTGGCGCGCGAGCCCCAGCGCGTGAATCGAGACGCCTTCCTGCGAGACGCGGAGACCCAGGGCATCGAAGGCGTCTTGCGTGTCCGGGCCGACCGAGGGCTCACCGTCGGTGAGCAGCAGCAACTTGGGGCGGCGGCCGGGCACCAGCACGCGCTGCAGCGATCGCGCGCCGAGCTCGACTGCCTGGTGAAGCGCCGTGCCGCGGCCCGTGCGTACGTCGGCCAGCGCATCCGTCATCGCGCGCTTGCCTTTCGCGTCCATCGCCATCACGCCGACGCGCTGTTCGGCGACGCCATCGAACAGCAGCAGGCCCAGGAAGTCGTCGGGGCGCGCGAGCTCGACGAACTGCTGGGCCGCTTCGATCGCCGCCGACAGCGGAGCGCCCTTCATCGACCCGCTGCGATCCAGCAGCAGGTTCACCATCACCGGCGCCCGAACCTCTTCGCCCGCAGCTTCGGCGCTGATCAGCAGGAAGACCTCGCGGCCATCGCCTTCTCCGGCTGCTCCCACTTCGACGCCCCAGGCTGACCAGTTCATTTGTTTTCTCGCTCCTCACACTTCAAGACGGCAGCAGGGGTCGTGGCGTCTCAAGCTTAACCCCCAGCCGATTTCTTCGGTTTGAGTCCATGCACCTGACATCGCGCCGCGTTACAACCGCGCTGGAGGTCATACCCGTGCCTACGTCTCGCCTCGTCTTCCTTGCCTCCGTTCTCCTCGTCGCGGGTTGCAAGAACCAGACGCCTTCGGGCGACCGGGTCATCGAGCTCAAGGTGACCGAAGACGGGTTCGAGCCGTCGCCGGTGACGGTGAAGAAGGGTGAGCCGCTGGTTCTGAAGGTGACCCGGGTGACGGACAAGACCTGTGCGACCGAGATCCTCATCGATGGCACCGACATCAACGTGCCCCTGCCGCTGATGAAGCCCGTCGAAGTCCGCTACACGCCTGGGAAAACCGGGCAGCTTCAGTACGGCTGCGCGATGGGGATGATGGTGTCGGGCGTATTGCTGGTCGAATGACACGTCAGCCCTGCCTTGTAGGGTGGGTGCTCGATGTCGAAGAGCCCTCACCTGCTGCCGCGCCACGCGTTCGTGGACCTCGAGACGACGGGGCTCGACCCCCGCTACGACGAGGTGATCGAGGTCGGCATCGTCTTCGTCGAAGACGACGTGGTGGTGAAGCGCGTCTCGCGCCTGTTTCGGCCGAGCCGCCCGCTGCCCCTGGTCATTCAACGGCTCACCGGGCTCACCGACCTGCAGCTGCGCGGCGAGGCCGACTTCGTCTCGTTTCTTCCCGAGCTCACGCAGCTGCTGGCCGGGTGGACGGTGGTCGCCCACAACGCGGCCTTCGAACAGAGCTTTCTGGGCCCCTTGCTCGAAGAGCTGCAGGCGCCGCTGCTCGACACGTGCGAGCTGCTTCACTACCTGCACCCCGAGCTCGTCAGCCACTCGCTGGAAAGCCTGATCAAGTGGACGCGGGTCGGCAGCATCGCCGCCCATCGCGCGCTGCAGGACTGCGAAGACACGCTGGCGGCGTTGAAGCAGGTCTTCGCGCGCTGCGTGAACGAGGCCCGTCACGAAGATCTCGCCGACTTGATCGCCACGCTTCACGACGGCAGCGACGCGCCCACGGCGATGGTGCAGCTGCTGCAGCGGCTTCACGTGCAGGCCCGCGCTGCGCGGCCGAAGCTCGAGCTGTCGGAGTCGACGCCGTTTCTTCCTGCTCCGGCCGAGCGCGTGCGGCGATTCCGTTCGGAAGCTGCCAGCGTGAATGGCGCCGACCTCGATGCGCTGCTGGGCCGGAATGGCGCGATTGCCGATGGGTTCGACGGCTTCATCTCGCGCCCCGAACAGCGCGGCATGGCGGCCGACGTGCTGCACAACCTCGCCACCTCGGGGTCGCTTGCCATCGAGGCGGGTACTGGCACGGGCAAGTCGCTGGGCTACCTGGTGCCGACGGCGCTGTGGGCGAGCAGAGGGGGCGGCCGGGTCGGCATCGCTCCTCACACGCGGGCGCTGCAAGACCAGCTGATCGAAAAAGATCTTCCGCGCCTTCACGCCGCGACGCAGGGCGCCTTCGGCTACGCGGTGTTGAAAGGGCAGAACAACTACCTGTGCCGGCGCCGAACGATTGACGTGACGCAGGTGCAGCCGTCGATGACCTGGGCCGAGCGCGCGCCGCGGGCCTACCTGCGCGCGGTGCTGCGGCGCTGCCTGCATGGGGAAGTCGACAAGCTGAGCCACTGGTTCCGCGAACGTTTCCCCGCCCTGCCCGCGCTGGTCACCGCGTCGCAGTCGACCGCCGCGACCACGCTGGCCGAACGGTGCCCGCACCACACGCGCTGCTATTTTCATTCGGCCGTCTCTCACGCGCGCGATGCCGACGTCGTCGTGGTGAACCATGCGCTCGCGCTGGCGTGGCCCGAGCGCTACCCGAAGCTTCATCACCTCGTGGTCGACGAAGCGCACGAGCTGGAAGATTCGGCGACGACCGCGTGGACGGTGGAGCTCAGCGAGTCGGCGCTGGGCCTGCTGTTGAATCGGGTGGGAGTTCTTCCGCGCTGGCTGTCGCGCGCGGGCCACGTCGCGGCCAGCCAGTCGTTGACGATGACCGCCAGTGAAGTGGTGATCGACCTGAAGATTGTTTCCGAAGCGCTGGTCTGCCTGGCCGAAGACGCGGGCGATGAGCTGCGCATCACCGCGTCGGTGCGGGCGAGCCGGGGTTGGCTGCGCGTGCGCGATGCGCTTCATGGCCTGCGTGCGTCGCTGGTCGCGGCAGACCTGTCGCTGGCGGCGATCGAAGCCCAGCTGAGCAGCGATGCGGCGCTGCTTCGCGATGTCGGCGGCGCCCGGGCCGAGCTTCAGGCGCAGGCGAAGAACGTCGAAGACCTGGCCGACCGCCCACGGGCCGGCCGGTGCGACAGCCTGTCGCTGGTGGGCACCGCGTGGTCGATCGCCAGCCAGCCCATCTCAATCGCAGAGCGCCTCAAGCAGGTGCTCGAGCCGCTGGCTTCGGTGACGCTCGTCTCGGCCACCCTGGGGGTCGGGCCGGGCGAGAGCTTCGTGCTGAAGCGGCTGGGGGTCGACGCGCGCCTGGTGAAATACGAGACGCCCTTCGACCTCGCCCGGCAGGCCCTGGTGGTGCTGGTCGACGACGCGCCCGACGCGACCCACGCCGACTTTCTCGACTGGGCGGGGCGGCGCATCGCAGGGCTGGCGCGGTTTCTCGGCGGCCGCACACTGGGGCTGTTCGCGTCGACGCGCCGGCTCGAGGCGGTGGGTGAGAAGGTGCGCCGCGCGCTCGAGCCTGAAGGCATCGAGGTGCTGCGGCAGTCGCAGGGCCCGGCGCACCGGCTGGCGGGCAGGCAGTCGGAAGATCTCGGCACGGTGCTGCTCGGGACGCGGCGGTTCTGGGCGGGCATCGACGTGCCGGGGCCCGCGGTGTCGTGCGTCTTCATCGACAAGCTGCCGCTGGAACCGCACACGCGGCCGCTGGTCGAGGCGCGCGAAGATGCCCTGGGAGGCGAGCCCCATGGCTTCGTCGGTTACCGGCTTCCGCGCGCGTTGATTCAGCTGCGGCAGGGCGTCGGCCGGCTCGTCCGTTCGGGCAACGACTGCGGCGTGGTCGTCATCGCAGACCCGGGCTCGATGGCCTACCGCGCGCAGCTGTACGCCTCACTCGATGGCTACCGCGTCGAGTCGATGCCGTGGAGCCAGGCGCGCGTTCGCATCGCCCAGGTGTTTCGCAGCTTCGGGTTTTCGAACCGCGCCGCCTCGCCCGCTGCTGCTCACGACGACGAGCACCTGGGCCCGCTGTTCGCTTGACCTTCAGTCCTTGTCGAGCCGCGCCTGCATGCTGGCTCGAATCGATTCCAGCGCCTCGGTCGAGGTGCCGGCGGCGCGCGCCGCGGTGATCGCCGCCTCGACCCTTGAAAGATCGTCGACCTGCCGTTCGCGAAGCTTCGTCACCATGTTGCTGAACGAATCGAACACGTCTTTCAGCTCGTCTCCGGGGCGCAGGCCGTAGGTCGGTGGCCGAATCTTCCCGCCCGCCACTTCGTTCGCCATGCGCTTCACACGAAACAGGGGGCCGACGATGCGGTGCGTGGTGACGATGGTTCCCAGGCCGACGATGACGATGAACGCCACCAGCGAGGCGATGAGCCCCAGCAGCGTGTATTCCTGCTGCTTCACCAGCTGCGCCTTCGTCTCGATCACCAGCGCTTTTTCTGCCTCGAACGTCTTGTCGATCGCGTCGCTGCGTTCCTGCAGCTGCTTCATCAGCTCGGGGTTGTCGAGGTTCCTCGCCAGGTCGTTGTTGAGGGTGGCGATGCCGAGCTCGCGGCTCGATTCGGCGGCCGAGCTGCGCGCGTCGACGGCCGACTGGGCCTGCGCGAACAGATGGTTGGTGGTGCGGTACAGGAAGATGCCGAGCAGCGCGGCGAGCACCAGCGTGACGCCGACGATGTAGCTGGCGAACTTCAGCTGGAAGCGCGCGTCGAGCAGGAAATTGCGTGCCTGCCGCTTGTAGGTGCCGGTCGTCGCGGGCGCTGCGGTGGGTTGAATGGACATCGTCTCCTCGTTGCCTTTGCTACTGGCCCTTCCACTCGAGATCTTCGGACGCATCGTCGATGACGCGCGGCACCATCAGCTTCAGCAGGCTCTCGTACTTCGCTCCCGAGGCCTTCACGTTCCAGCTGCCCTGCAGTGACTGCTCTGGGTACGTCATCACCAGAATTTCCAGCTTGAGGCCGTTGGTCGCGTTGGGCAGCAGGTTCACCCGCAAGAGGTAGCCGCGCAGCTTCTTCGCCTTGATGATGGTGGCCGCCTGCGGCTTGCTCTCGCCTTCCGGAGCGAAGCTCGCCCCGATCGACGTCAGCTTCTCTTTGAGCAGCGCGTTTGCCAGCTGGCTCACCTCGGCCGGTACCCCCACCTTGTCGTTGATCGCCTCGATCGAGACGTACAGCCCGCCGGGCACGATCGGTTTGAAGTCGAGCCCCCGCTGCACCGCCGTGCGCACCGACGCGTCTTTGTCGGTCAACGCCGCCTTCAGACAGTCGAGGGCGTCGGGCAGGTGCAGCTCGCCCAGCGCGTTCGCCGCTGCCGAGCGCACGATGACTTCTTCGTCTTTCATCGCCGCGCACAGCGGAACCACCGCGGCAGGGCTTCCGGTGCCGAGCAGAATCACCACCGTCTGTGCGCGAACGCGGGGGTCTTTCGCGGACTTCAGTTGCTTGGCGAGGAACGCGACGCGGGCGTCCTGCGCGAGCGCGGGCGAGCCAACGAGACACAGAACGAGGAAGAGCGCCGGCCGCAAACGAGCTTCAGATGATAGCCGATGGTTCGGGAAACCGGCTGTGGCATAACCACCGCCATGTCCGCCCCAATGAGCGCCGCGGAGATTCGCGACGCATTCCTCACCTTCTTCGAGCAGCAGGCCCACCGCAAAGTGGCCAGCTCTTCCCTCGTGCCGGCGAACGACCCCACCCTGCTCTTCACCAACGCAGGCATGGTGCAGTTCAAGGACGTGTTCACCGGCCGCGAGCCCCGCGACTACAAGCGCGCCACCACGTCGCAGAAGTGCGTCCGCGCCGGCGGCAAGCACAACGACCTCGACAACGTCGGCTTCACCGCCCGGCACCACACGTTCTTCGAGATGCTGGGCAACTTCAGCTTCGGCGACTACTTCAAGGCCGACGCGATCACGTTCGCGTGGCAGTTCGTCACCGAGGTGCTGAAGCTTCCGAAAGACCGGCTGTCGGTCACCGTCTTCAAGGGCGAGGCCGGGATTCCTGCCGACGAAGAGGCGTACGAGCTGTGGCTGAAGGCGGGCGTCGCCAAAGATCGCATTCGCCGCCTCGGCCTGGCCGACAACTTCTGGTCGATGGGCGACGTCGGCCCGTGTGGCCCGTGCAGCGAGATCTACTTCTACCTGCCCGACGGCCCGGTGAAAGACGGCGAGCACGCCGGCGAATCCGAAAGCTGGATGGAAATCTGGAACCTGGTCTTCATGCAGTTCGAGCGCAAAGAGAAGGACGGCGCGTTGCTTGCCCTGCCCCGCCCGTCAATCGACACCGGCGCAGGGCTCGAGCGCGTCACCGCGGTCGTGCAGGGAAAGAAGTCGAACTACGACACCGACGTCTTCACCCCGCTGCTGCAGAAGGCGGCGAGCCTGAGCAAGAAGACATACGGCGAGAACGAGGCCGACAGCGCCTCGATGCGTGTGATCGCCGACCACTCGCGCGCGACCGCGTTTCTGATCGCCGACGGCGTGCAGCCGTCGAACGAAGGAAGAGGCTACGTGCTGCGGCGGATCATGCGCCGCGCGATTCGCCACGGCTCGCGCCTGGGCCTCACCGAGCCCTTCTTCGACCAGACGGTGGACGCGGTCATCACCCAGATGGGCGCCGCCTACCCCGAGCTCAACGAGAGCCGGTCGTTCATTCTCGAGGCGACGAAGCACGAAGAAGAGAGCTTCCGCCGCACGCTCGATCGCGGCATCAAGCTCATCGACGAAGAGACCGAGAAGCTCAAGGCCAGCGGAGGCAAGACGCTGTCGGGCGACGCCGTGTTTCTGCTGCACGACACGCACGGCTTCCCGTGGGACCTGACGCAGGTGATCGCGAAAGAACGCGGCTTCGCCATCGATCTCGACGGCTACCAGAAGCGAATGGAAAAGCAGCGCGGCGGCAGCTTCGGTGGCAGCGGCGAAAAAGCGGTCTCGGAAATCTGGATGAGCCTGGGCAGCAAGCTCAAGGCGACCCAGTTCGGCGGCTACGAGGGCACGACGGGCAGCGGCAGGGTCATTGCGCTGGTTCAGAAAGGCGTCGAAGTGCAGTCGGTGAAGGCGGGCGCGGAAGTCGAGATCGTGCTCGACCACTCGCCTTTCTACGCCGAGTCTGGCGGGCAGGTCGGTGACAGCGGCACCTTGAAGAACGCCACCACCACCGTCGACGTGCTCGACACCACCAAGCCGTCGGGCAGCCTTCATGTGCTCAAGGCAAAGGTGAAGACGGGCGAGCTCAAAGTCGGCGACTCGCTGGATCAACAGGTCGACGAACAGCGACGCAAGTCGATTGCCGCGAACCATTCGGCGACCCACCTGCTGCACCGCGCGCTCAAAGTCGTGCTCGGCGACGCGGTGAAGCAGGCTGGCAGCGTGGTGCAGCCCGACTACCTGCGCTTCGACTACTCGTGCTTCCAGGCGCCGACCCCCGAGCAGCTGGAGAAGGTCGAAGACCTGGTCAACGGCTGGATTCGCGACAACGCCACGGCCACCACGAAGGTGATGGCGCTGGACGAGGCGAAGGCTTCCGGAGCCGTCGCGATGTTCGGCGAAAAGTACGGCGACCGGGTTCGCGTCGTCAGCGTCCACCCTGAATCCACCGAGCTCTGCGGCGGCACGCACGCGCGCGCGTCAGGCGATCTCGGCGTCTTCAAGATCACGCAGGAATCGTCGATTGCTTCCGGCGTGCGGCGCGTCGTCGCGCTCACCGGCGTTGCCGCCTTTCAGTTCTTCCGCGAGCTCGACAAAGAGCTCAAGCGCGCCGCCGAGGTGTTGAAGGCGCCGCCGCGGGAAGTCGTCAAGCGCATCGAGGCGCTGCAGGCGCGCGGGAAAGAACAGGACTCCGAGCTCAAGAAGGCGCAGCTGAAAGCGCAGACCGGGTCGTCTGCCGCGTTCGTCGAGAAGATGGTCGGCTCGGTCAAGGTCCGCACCCAGCAGGTGTCGACCCCGTGCGACGCCAACGTGATGCGCGAGCTCGCCGACCGTTACCGCGACCAGCTGCAGTCGGGCGTCGTGGGGCTGGGCGGTGAGACGGCCGACGGCAAGGCAATCATCCTCGTCGCGGCCACGAAGGATCTCGTCGCGAAGGGCTTCAAGTCCGGCGACGCCGTGCGGCAGATGGCCGAGACCGTGGGCGGCAAAGGCGGCGGCAAGCCCGAGCTCGCCCAGGCCGGTGGCACCGACCCGTCGAAGATTCCGCAGGCGCTCGAACGCCTGTTCGGGCTGGTGAACGTTTGAGGCTGCTGGCGGCGCTGGGCCTGGTGTTGCTGACGGGGTGCCCCAGGGAAGAGGCGCCC
>JAYUXE010000018.1:0-2676 GCA_043753165.1 Archangiaceae bacterium
CGAGAAAACATCCGCATCGACTCGGTGGTGGCCGAGACCGTCGAGATGCTGCGCGCCGACCCGATGACGCAAGGCGTGTTGCTGGAAGAGAGCCTGAGCCCCGTCGAAGGGCTCGCAGATGCGGCGCAGCTGCGACAGGTGCTGATCAACCTGCTGCGCAACGCGTTGGTCGCGGTGGGCAAAGGCGGCACGGTGAAAGTCAGCGTCGACGCGCAAGGCGAACAGGCGCGGATCCGCATCTGGGACTCGGCGGGCAGCATTCCGGCCGATGACCTGAGCCGAATCTTCGAGCCCTTCTACACGACCAGCGCCGCGGGTACGGGGCTCGGGCTGTCGACGGTGCATGCGATCGTACAGGCCCACGGCGGGCTCATCGCAGTAACCTCGTCTCCGGAGGAAGGCACCACCTTCACCGTGGCGCTGCCCAAAGCCAAACCCGCCGAGGCGTGATGAAAGTTCTGGTCGTCGATGACGAGCTGTCGATGCGCGAGTACCTCGAGGTGCTGCTGTCGCGTGCCGGCTACGCGGTGAAGATCGCTGCCTCGGTGAAGGAAGCGGTGGCGCTGGGCCTCAAGAACTTCGACCTCGTCATCAGTGACATGAAGCTGGGCCCCGAGTCGGGCCTCACCGTGCTGCGGGCGGTGCGCAGCCTGCCCGACCCGCCCGAGGTCATTCTCATCACCGCCTACGGCACGCCGGCCGCAGCGGTCGAGGCGATGCGGCAGGGCGCGTACGACTACATCTGCAAGCCGTTCGACAACGACGAGCTGATGCTGTTGGTGCAGAAGGCGCTCGAGAAGCGCGAGATTGTCGGCGAGAACAAGCGGCTCAAGGAATCGCTGCTGCTGGGCGGGCGGCCGTTCTTCCCGGGCCAGAGCGCGGCGATGGCAACGCTGTGGGCCCTGGTCGATCGCGTCGCTGCTGCCAGTCGTTCGACCGTGATGATCTCGGGCGAAAGCGGCACGGGCAAAGAGGTCGTCGCGCGTGCGATTCACGGCCGCAGTGCGAGGGCCGCGCACCCGTTTCTGCCCATCAACTGCGGAGCGATTGCCGAAGGGGTTCTGGAAAGCGAGCTCTTCGGCCACGTGAAGGGCTCGTACACGGGCGCGACGGGCGATCGAAACGGCATCCTCATCGCGGCCGGTGGCGGCACGGTGATGCTCGACGAGATCGGCGAGATGTCACTGACGATGCAGGTGAAGCTGTTGCGCGTGCTGCAGGAACGGAAGGTGAAGCCGGTGGGAAGCACGGCCGAGGTTCCGTTCGAGGCGCGCATCGTCGCCGCCACGAACCGCAAGCTGGTGGAAGAAGTGCGCGCGGGCCGCTTTCGGGAAGACCTGTTTCACCGGCTCAACGTCATCACGGTCGAGGTGCCGCCGCTGCGCGACCGCCGGGAAGACATCCCCGCGCTGGCCGAGTTCTTTCTGTCGCGCTTTCGCGAAGAGCTGGGGCGGCCCGGCCTGCGGCTGATGTCCGACGTGATGGCGGTGCTCGAACGGTACGCGTATCCGGGCAACGTGCGGCAACTCGAGAACTTGATCGAACGCGCTGCGACGTTGAGCGTCAGCGATGAAATCACCGCCGCCGCACTGCCCCCGGCGATGCGCGGCGAGGCCGAGCCGCAGAGCGAAAGCGTTCAGCTCGTGGCCGGCTTCTCACTCGAGACGTACCTCGACGCAAACGAACGCCGTTACCTAATCGAGGCGCTGCGATCATCCGATGGCGTGAAGACGCACGCCGCCCAGCTGCTGGGCCTCTCTTTCCGGTCGTTCAGGTACCGCCTCGCCAAGCACGGCCTCGGCGGTAACGACAACTGAGACTTCACCGCGCCTTTTTCGCGCTGGTGGGTCTTAAGGTCGCGCTGGGCCTCGCGCTGCTGCTGGGCTACCTCGACTCGCCGCTGGGGGCAGGGCTGGCGCTGGATGAAGAAAGCTACTTCGCCTGGGCCCAGCGCATTCTCGCGGGCGACTTCGGCGGGCCCTGGTTTCAGGACCTCCTCTACCCACACGTGTTGGCCGGGGTGCTGTGGGTGGGTCAGGGCTCGGTGGTGGTGGCGCGCCTGTTCAACGTCGGCCTCGGCGTCTTCGCCCTGTTTCTGCTCGAGCGTGTGGTTCGACACCTGTTCTCGCCGCGGCACGCCATTGCGGCTGTCGCCGCCTGGATTCTTTTCGGAGCGGTCGCAATCGACGAGCTGACGCTCGCTAAAGAGCCGCTGATGAATGTGCTGCTGCTCGCAGCGATGGCGCTGTCGCTAAAACCGGCGCGCGCGCTGCCGGCGGGGCTTCTGGCAGGGGCGCTGGTGTTAATGCGAGGCAATTTTCTCTTTCTACTTCCGTTTGCGGGTCTCGCTGCTGCGTTTGGCTGGCCGAGACGGATGGCGGCGGTGTTCGTCGCTGGGTTGCTGACGCTGCCGGGGCTCTTCGCCATTCGGAATGGTGTGCAGGAAGGGCGGTGGCTGCCGACCACGGCCTCGTCGGGCATGGTCTTCTTCATCGGCCACAACCCAAACGCTGACGGCACGTGGAGCGCCGCGCCGTTCGCCCGGGGTACGCCGCTGCATGAGATGCCGGACTACGTCGCCGAGGCGTCTCGCCGCGCGGGCGTGCAGGTCGATGCAAAGCAGGCCTCGCGCGAGTTCTTCGGCGAAGGTTTGAGGTTCATCGCGGAAAACCCGAA
>JAYUXE010000019.1:0-2671 GCA_043753165.1 Archangiaceae bacterium
TTCGCTTTGAAGATGAGCCACTGCGCCTTGCCGCCCTGCGACCGCGTGCGGATGAGGTGCCAGCGGCCTTCGAGCTTCTCGCCTTTGAACTGAATCTCGAGGTGGCCTTTCCGCAGCTGGGCGACCTGCTGATCCGGGGGAACCGTTTCCCAGCTGCCACGATCCCAGATGATGGAATCGCCGGCGCCGTACTGGCCGTCGGGGATGCGGCCCTCGAAGTCGCCGTACTCGAGCGGGTGGTCTTCCGTCTGAACCGCGAGCCGCTTCTGCGTCGGGTCGTAGCTGAAGCCCTTCGGGCATGCCCAGCTGACCAGCACGCCTTCGATTTCCAGACGCAGGTCGTAGTGCAGGCGCGTCGCGTCGTGTTTGTGCACCATGAAGCGCGACGCGTCGGAAGGGACGATGCGCGCGTCTTCGCCCGACGGCTCGTTGGTGACGTCGAAATGGCGTTTGGCCTTGTAGGCCGCGAGGGGCGTGCGCGCATTCACGGTGGATCAGCGGTGCAAATCGAACGCCAGCCCCGCAGCGGGTAACGGGTTCCAGCGCGCTGGGCGGCTGCGCCCCAACGGGACGCGGTGCCTCAGTCGTCTTCGTCGGCCGACTTGCGCAGGCCGAGCCGCTTTCGAAGGTCGCGGGCAGCCTGTCGCGACACCTCTACCTGCGCGCCGTGCCGGGTGCGCGCGAAGTAGCCGCCGGTTTCCACCGGCTCGAGGCGAACGACGTGTTCGAGGTTCAGCAATGCGCGGCGGTGAACGCGTTCGAACTTCTCGGCCGGTAGACGATCTGCCAATTCCTGCAGCGAGAAGTCGGTGAGGTATTGCTGATCGCCCGCGAAGACGGTGACGAGCTCGCCTTTGAGCTCGGCGTGCGAAATCGTTTCCGGGTCGAGCAGCACGACGCCCTGCCGCGTGGTGATGGGCAGGCGCGTGACCTTCGCCTTTTTGACCGTCGACTTCTCGCGCACGCGATCCAGCGCCTTCTTCAACCGCGCGGGCTCGATGGGCTTGAGCAGGTAGTCGGCCGCTCCGCCGTCGAAAGCAGAGACGGCGTGCTCTGCGTGCGCGGTGCAGAAGATGACCTGCGGGCCACCGGCCGGCCACAACGCCAGCGCCTCGACGCCGCTGAGCTTCGGCATCTGGATGTCGAGCAGGACGACGTCGACGTCTCCTTTCGCAATTCGGGCGAGCACCTCGTCGCCGTCTTTTGCTTCGCCCGCGATCTCGATGCCGGGCATCGCAGTGAGCAGCCGCGAGAGCCGCTGGCGGGCGATGGCTTCGTCGTCGGCGATGAGGACTTTCATGTGCGGGGCACCCAGAGCTCGGCGCGCGTTCGCGTTTCCGACGCGGCAGTGACGGTGATGGACGCGCGGCCTTCGTAGTGAAGCAGCAGCCGGCGTTCGAGGGTGGGCAGCCCATCGCTTCCGGCGCGCGGGCCTTTGAAGGGGCCGGGGTTTTCGAGGGTCATGCGGACTCCGTTGGGTTCGTCGGCGATGGTGAGCTGAACGGTGCCGCGGTGACCGGCAGACGGGCCGTGCTTCATCGCGTTCTCGGCGAGGGTGAGCAGTGACATCGGCGGCACCTTCACATCGGGCAGCGGCGTGGGAACCGTCGTCTCGAGGGTGAACAGATCGGCATCGCGCAGCTTGTGAAGCGCGAAGAGCGTCGTGACGAGCTCGAGCTCACGGGCCAGGGGCCAGGCGGGTTCCTTCACCCCGGCGAGCACGGCGCGCAGCATCTTCGACAGCTGCAGCACGGCGGCCTCGGCGGTCTCGCCGTCCTGGCGGCACCACTCGGCGATCGCGTTGAGGGTGTTGAAGAGAAAGTGCGGGTCGAGGTGCGCGCGCAGGGCGAGCAGCTGGGCGCGTTCGGCTTCGCGGGCCAGGTGGACGAAGCGCGCTTCGAAGCCGATGTCGCGGCCGAGGCCCCAGCCGCCGACGAGGAACAGCGCGATTGAGACGGCGAGCGAGTTGCGATCGGTGAGGAAGGTGTGGCCCATGCCGACGAGGCGCGGCACGGCGACGCCGAGGGAAAGGACGATGCCGGCCCCGATGGCGCCGTAGAGGACGAGGCGAATGGCTCCGTGGCTGAGGTCGAGGCCTTCGGGGAAGAGGATGCGGTAGCTGACCGGAGCGATCGCGACGAACGTGAAGCACATCAAGATCGCCAGCGGCATGCCCAACGGGTCGCGCGAGAACTTCGCCTGCGCCGCGACGAGTGGAATGCAGACGACGATGATGGGAATCAACCGGCGCGGGGTGAGCAGCGCGAGCAGCGTCGCGCGGACGACCGAGTTCTGAAGCGTCAGGGGCAAGGCTTCTGCCGCATCGCGCCGCGGCGCTTGCCGACGACGTTGATGTAGAGGGTACGCAAGAGCAGCTCCACGTCCCAGAAAGGGTTCGCGCGGGCAGCATATTCGGCGTCGAGGCGCGCGGTGACTTCTGCGCCTTGCGCCTGGGTGACTTGCGAGAGGCCGGTGATGCCGGGCGGAACTTTGAGGCGGTCGGCGAAGCCCGCGTACTTCTGGGTGAGGCGCGCGAGGTCCTGCGGCTCGAGCGGACGCGGCCCGACGAGGCGCATGTCGCCGATGAGCACGTTGAAGAGCTGCGGCAATTCGTCGAGGCCGCGCTGGCGAAGGAACTTGCCGCTGCGGGTCACCGTGCGCGCTTTGACGT
>JAYUXE010000020.1:0-2668 GCA_043753165.1 Archangiaceae bacterium
CGGTCAGCAGGGCGTCAACATCATGGAGTTCTGCAAGCGGTTCAACGCCGCCACGCAGGCCCAGATGAAAGACGCGCTGATCATCCCCGTCATCATCACGGTCTACGCGGACAAGTCGTTCGACTTCATCCTCAAGACGCCTCCGACCCCTGTCCTCTTGAAGAAGGCGGCGAAGCTTCACACCGAGAAGAAAAAGGGCTCGGGCGCGAAGAAGCCGGGCAAGGAAAAGGTCGGCCAGGTCACCATGAAGCAGGTCGAAGAGATCGCCACCATCAAGCTGCCTGACACCACCGCAGCGTCCATCGAAGCCTGCATGCGCACCGTCATGGGCACTGCCCGGTCGATGGGCATCGAAGTGGTCGGGTAAGGAGCCAACATGTCCGGAAAAAAATTTCGCGCTGCCGCTGAGAAGGTCGACCGCAACAAGCGTTACCCCATCGTCGAGGCCTTCAAGCTCTTGAAGGAAACGGTCGAGATCACCAAGACCAAGTACGACCAGACTGTCGACGTGGCGATCAACCTGGGCGTCGACCCGAAGCACGCCGACCAGATGGTTCGTGGCGCCATCGTGCTGCCGCACGGCACGGGCAAGAGCTCGCGCGTTGCCGTCTTCGCCAAGGGCGAGAAGGCGACCGAAGCCCACACGGCCGGGGCCGATCACGTGGGTGAGGCGGACCTCGCGAAGAAGATCGAGGAAGGCTTCATGGACTTCGACACCGTCATCGCGACCCCCGACATGATGGGCATCGTCGGCCGCCTCGGTAAGGTCCTCGGCCCCCGCGGCCTGATGCCGAACCCTAAGGTCGGCACCGTGACGATGGACGTCACCCGCGCGATCAAGGAAGCCAAGGGCGGCAAGATCGAGTTCCGCGCCGAGAAGTCGGGCATCGTTCACGCCCCCGTCGGCAAGTCGTCGTTCACGGCCGAGAACCTCGCCGCGAACTTCAACGTCCTCGTCGACATGGTGATGAAGATGAAGCCGGCCACCGCGAAGGGCGTCTACCTCAAGGGAATCGCCCTCTCGTCGACGATGGGCCCCGGCATCAAGCTCGACACCAGCGAGATCGCGGCCCGCTTCAAATAGCCGTTTTCGCTGTGATGTCGATGACGAGTTGACAAGCGCCCGACGCGTCGTGTAAGCGCGCCGGGCATTGCAATCACGACGCCAAGGCCGATGAGGCTGAAGCGTCAAGCCCTGAACAAAGACAGCAGGGACCTCTCGGCCCTTCGCTTCAACCCCTTGGAAACGCCGGCAGCACGGCGGTGGGGCGGAAGAGAAAGACCGTCAGCGTTCAAACGGCGTCGGTACGAGCCAGCCCTGCCGAGAACAGGAACAAAGCGGTACTTCGGAAGAGAGACGTTTCTCCAAGGAAGTCTTCTTTTTGCTGTCGCACTTTGGGCAGGCCACACGCTGTACGGAGGTGAAGACAAGGTGCTGAAAGCAGACAAAGAAGACATGATCAAAGAGCTGACCGACAAGTTCAGTCGGGCCAAGACTGTGATCGTTTCCGAGATGGTCAAGGTCGACGTTGCGACCGTCACGCGGCTTCGGAAGAAGCTTCGCGAGGGTGGCATCGAGTTCAAGGTGTTGAAGAACACCCTGGCCCGCCGTGCTGCGAAGGGCAGCTCGGTGGAAGTGATCTCTGAAGACTTCGTGGGACCCGTGTCCGTGGCCGTCAGCTACGGCGACGTCGTGGCCCCCGCGAAGATCCTCACCGAGTTCATCAAAGACCTGCAGACGATCAAGCTGAAGAGCGCGGTGGTGGAAGGCAAGCGCATCGACGTCAACGGAATCAAAGCGTTGGCGAAGTTGCCGGGCCTGCCGCAGCTGCGCGCTCAGCTGCTCGGGATGATCAACCAACCTGCAAGCAAGCTGGCACGCACGATCAAAGAGCCGTCGAACGCGCTCGCCAGAGTTCTCGCTGCCAAGGCCGGTCAGTCGTAGCTCTTTTCTAAAAACCCCAACCGAAGTTCCAACCCTCAAGTAACAAAAGGAAAACAAGTCATGGCAGACCTCAACGCAATCGTGGAATCGCTGTCCTCGCTCACCATTCTGGAAGCCGCTGACCTCGTGAAGCAGCTCGAGACCAAGTGGGGCGTTTCCGCCGCCGCTGTCTCCGCGGGCCCTGCGGCCGCTGCCGGCCCCGCCGCCGTCGTGGAAGAGAAGACCGAGTTCACTGTTGTCCTCGCGAAGGCCGGCGAGAAGAAGATCGACGTCATCAAGGTCATTCGCGAGATCACGGGCCTGGGCCTCAAGGAAGCCAAGGACCTGGTCGAAGGCGCTCCGAAGACCGTGAAGGAAGGCGTGAACAAGGAAGACTCCGCCAAGATCAAGGAGAAGCTCACTGCGGTCGGTGCGACCGTCGAGCTGAAGTAATCCGCCTCTCGCATTAACTGTTGAAGGCTGGCCGGAGCGGGGTTTTTCCCTGCTCCGGCTTTGCCCGTCTTACCGATTTTTAGAATTTCGCTAAAAACCCAACCTTTCGACGCAGCAAGAGAGAGCGAATGCCGACCCTGCAGAACAACTTTCGAGTCCGGAAGAGCTTCGCGAAGATTCAGAAGATCATTGAAATCCCCAACCTGATCAACATCCAGAAGCAGAGCTACGAGAAGTTCCTTCAGGCCGACACCGCGCCAGAGAAGCGCGAAGATCTGGGACTCCAGGGCG
>JAYUXE010000021.1:0-2668 GCA_043753165.1 Archangiaceae bacterium
GTACGGCTCGGTGATGCCGATGAAGTTCGGAATCTCGCCCGACAGCGCCTTCTTGTATTTGCCGGTCGTGTCGCGCGCGATCAGCTTCTCGGTCGGGCAGTCGACGTAGACCTCGACGTAGCGGCCGATGGCGCGCCGGTTCTCTTCGCGAACGCCCTTGTACGGGGTGACGGCCGCGACCAGCGTGCAGACGTTGTTGCGGGTGAGCAGGTCAGCCACGAAGCCGAGCCGGCGGCCGATCAGCTGACGCTCTTCCTTCACGTCACCACCGATGTCCTTCCACAGCTCGTCCTGCAGGTCCTCTTCGTCGAGGACTTCCACGTTCCGGCCGACCTGCCGCAACCGCGCCGCGAGATAGCTCGCCGTCGTCGTCTTTCCTGCCCCCAACATCCCCGTCAACCAGACCGTGAAACCGCCAATCTGCGCCATGTCTACTCCTTGAAGGGTACGTCTTGAAAAAACGGGGCCTTATAGTGGAATTGACTGTTTTGCGCCAGCGCGCCTTGTCAATCTCTAAAACAAAATCAAGCGACTGATCTCGTTGAGGCTTTTCGGAAGCGAAACCCGCTTTCGGCCAGTTCTACCGAAGCGGCACTTCAGCGAAGTCCGACCCGGACCACCGGAAGAGCACCGAGTTGGTCGTTTGACCAAGGTCGACGGCGACGACCAGGTAAGCGGTGCCGGGCAGCAGCGCGTGGCCGTCGGGGGCCGCCATCGCCTTGTCCTCGGCCGAGAAGTAGGCGCCCACGTCGCAGTGCGAATGGAAGATGCAGCACAGGGTCGCTTTGCGCGCGTCGGCGTCTTCGCTGAGCCGGTGAAATTCCATCGGGTTGAAGAGGTAGGCGGTGCGGTTGGTGCGGGGGTACGTGGCGGGATCTCGTGCGTGGTACTTGTCGTAGACGTTCGCCATCGGGTGCACGCGGAAGGTGCCGTCGGTTTCGGCGTACACGAGCCCGCAGCCTTCCTCGGGGTACCGGGTCTCGAGATAGCGATGAATCTCAGTCAGATCCTGAATCATCGGTAGGGGAACCTCGCGGCCGGCCGGCCCGGCTCGAAATAACGATCGGCGCGATCGCAGAACACCGCGACCACCACGCCCTTCTGCTTCTTTTCCGAAAGCCCGCGCGCCACTTCGTACGCGCCGGCCATCGCGGCTCCGGACGAATGGCCGACCGCCAGGCCTTCGTCTTTGAGCAACCGATCGGTCATGTCCCAGCCGGCGTCGGTGGTGATCGACAGCTTTCGATCATGAATCTTCTCGTCGTAGATGGCGGGCATGATCGAGCTCGCGAGGTGCTTGAGGCCTTCGAGGCCGTGCATCGGCTCGGCGGGCTCAACGGCGACGATTTGAATCGACGGGTTCAGCTCTTTGAGGCGACGGCCGGTGCCCATCACCGTGCCCGTGGTGCCGAGGCCGGCGACGAAGTGGGTGACGCGCTGCTTGGTCTGCTCCCAGATTTCCGGAGCCGTGGTCAGGTAGTGCGCGCGCGGGTTCGACGGGTTGCTGTACTGGTCGGGGTAGAAATACCTTCCGGGCGAGGCGTCGATTTCGCGGCGGACGTGGCGAATCGCGCCGTCCGACCCTTCCAGCGGGTCCGAGTAGATCAGCTGGGCGCCATACGCGGCGGTGATGCGCTTTCGCGCGGCCGACACGTTCGACGGCATCACCAGGGCGACGGGGAACCCCAGAGCGGCCCCAATCCACGCGAGCGCAATGCCCGTGTTGCCGCTGGTTGAATCGATCAGTGTCTTGCCCTTCTCGAACCGGCCGTCGGCCAGGGCGTCTTTCACCATCTGCAGCGCGGCGCGGTCTTTCACGCTGCCGCCGGGGTTGAAGTACTCGAGCTTGGCGAAGATCTCGACGCCCGGCGTGTCGAGGCTGATCTTCTCGATTTTGAGCAGCGGCGTGTTGCCGACCAGCTCGGCCATGGACGCGACGGTGGACTTCACGCGTGGGCCTCGCAGCGCAGCACCGACAGCTTCGTGCCGTCGAGCCGCGCGCCCCCCAGCGTGTCACTCAAGCCCAACACGATGCGCTGCCACGCAAGCGCTCCCATCGACTCGAGCGCCACGGAAGGTGGCTCGAGCGACAACGACTTCACCGTGCGAACGAAGCATTCGAAGCAGCCACCCGCGCGGTAGACGACGCCATCACCGCCCACCGCGACCTGCAGCACCTGGTCGGCGGGAAAATCGAACGGGTGGCGGGCGACCGCGCCTGCGGGAACAGTCGTCGGTACGGCGTCGGCATTGAAGTCAGCGAGCGCGGCCCCGGCGAAGAACCCCGCGGACGTTCTGGCATGAACCGGCGTGCCGCCAGCCGCGAGGTACGCCGCCGCCGCGGGCAGCCCGTACACGCGCACCGCGGCCGCCAGCAGCGCCTCCTGCCCCGTCCCGCCCACCGGCTTGAGCAACACCTGTCGCGCGTACCGCTGAATCTGGGCTTCGAGAAGAAAAGGCCTACCCTCCGGCGATCGCGGGGATGATCGACAGCGTGTCGGCGTCGGTGACAGGCGTCTCGAGGTTCTTGAGGAAGCGGATGTCTTCGTCGTTGTGGAAGACGTTCACGTACCGCTTGAGGCCGCCCTTCTCGTCGAAGAGGCGCGTGCCGATGCCGGGGGCCACGGCGTCGAGGCCGCGCAGCACGTCGCCAACGGTGGCGCCGGCG
>JAYUXE010000022.1:0-6327 GCA_043753165.1 Archangiaceae bacterium
TCGAGACAGCCGCGGAAGCGTTCATGCCCGCTTGATTAGTCGCTTCGTGCGCGTCTTCACAACCCGCGTGCGGCGGTTGGGCCTCAGGCTGCCTCACGAATCTGCGCGGTTCGTTCGAGGGGAATGTCGACGGTGAAGGTGCTGCCGAGCCCTGCCCCGTCGCTGTGGCAGGTCAGCGTGCCGCCCATTTCCATCGCAGAGCAGGCGCTGGCATGCAGCCCGAACCCATGGCCCGTTTTCTTCGTCGTGAAGCCGTGCGAGAAGATTTTGATTTTCAGCGCGGGCGGGATGCCGACCCCGTTGTCGCGCACCGAAAATCGCAGCCGGCGGTCGACCTCTTCGATCGACAACGTCAGGCAGCGGTTCTCGGGCAACAGGTGGCTCAGGGCCTGGTTCGCGTTGCCCACCAGATTCACCAGAATCTGCACCAGCCGATAGCGATCCAGCGGCAGCGGTGCGCCTTCGCTGAATTCGCGCACCAGCTTCAACCCTGACTGATCGCAGACCGGCAGCCCAATCGCGAGCGCCTCTTCGAACAGCGCGCTGGGCGTCACCGGCTCGAGGCTCGAGGCTCCGCTTTTGGCCAATGACTGCTGGGCGCTGACGATGGACGTCATGTGGCTCAGCCCCTTGAGCAGGCCATCGAGCTCGACCGCCACCTGTTCGTGTTCGACCGCCAGCTCGGCGCCGAGCTTCGCCAGGTAGGCGGGCAGCTGCTTGCCTTGAGGATTGTCGGTGAGGAAGGAAACGAGGTCGGCGGTATGCGCGGTCAGCAGCCCATTCACCTTCGCCAGCCCCGGCAATCGAGACCTGCGCAGCCTGCCGCCGATCATCTCGGCAGAGACCCCGACGCTGTTCAGCGCGTTGCCGACGTTGTGCAGTACGCCAGTGGCGACCTCGGCCATTCCTGCATTGCGGGCGTCGCGAATTCGCGTCTCTGCGACCAGGGCCTCGCTGCGCTTGCGTTCGTCCGTCTCGCGGCGCAGCTCTTCGGTGCGCGTTTCGACGAGCAGATTCAGCCGCCCCTGCTCGCTGGCTGCGGTCTCGATTTGCTGCCGCATCAGGCGCTGAAGGTGACTGAGCATCGCGTTGAACGCCTGGGTGAGGCGGCCAATCTCGTCGAGCCGGCCGGGCGCGAGCTCGGGCTGGGTCAGGTCTCCTTCAGCGACCCGTTCGGCCACCTTCGCAATCCGCGCCAGCCGCTTGACCACCGTGCCGGCAATCATCCACGCCAGAAACAGTGCCACCGCGCAGGCGCCGAGCCCGACGAACAGCGACCCGCGCAGCGCCTGCGCATTCAGCTCGGAATAGCGGGCGGTGCTCAAGCGAATCACCACCGTTCCCCGGGGGCCCTCACGCGAACGAACCGGGGCCACGGCTTCCAGGCGATCGCGGTCGACGTCGAGGCTTTCGACCTGGGCGGCGTTCGCCCACGACGGCTCGACCGGCCCTGACGATTGAATCAGCCGGCCATCTTCCTGGTACAGCGCAATGCTGCTGACATCTTCGTCCAGCCGCATCGACAGAAAGACCTCGCGCGCGGTCTGACGGTCGTCGAACGCGACCGAGGGTTCCAGCTGTTTGCTCATCAACCGCGCGTAGAGCGTCGCCTTGCGGCCGAGCTCGCGCGCAAACTCGCGGGTGCGGGCCTGGTTCGACATCAGGCTGACCACCACCACGATCGCCAGCGCCAACAGGGTGATCAGTGCCGAGAGGTTCCGACGAAGAGAGCCGCCGTTGAGCAGCATCATTTTCCGGCCGGTAGAGCGGGCGGCGCGATGTAGGCGAGTGGAAGTTCCCCGGTCAGCGCTCCGAGAAAAGCGACCAGCGCCTCGGCTTCGGCGTCGGTGAGGTCTTCACCCAGCTGATACGTCGCCATCATTCGCACCGCCTCGTCCAGCGTTGCCACGGCGCCGTCGTGGAAATACGGAGCCGTCTTCGCGACGTTGCGCAGGCTCGGCACCTTGAAGGTCATGCCATCGACCTGCTGGCGGGTAATGCCCTCGCGGCCGCGATCCTCCTGGTTCGGCCAGGCCTTCATCCGGCCGACCTTCTCGAACGTCGAGCCGCCGACGAGCTCGCCGGTGTGGCAGACCAGACAGTCGAGGTTGGTGAACAGCCGCAAGCCTTCCTTCTCTTTCTCCGTCAGCGCGGTCGTGTCGCCCACGAGATAGCGATCCCACCTCGACGGGGTGACCAGCCCGCGTTCGAATGCACCCAGCGCCTGCCCGACGTGGTCGAACGTGATCGGCCGCGGGTCTTCGGGGTAAGCCGCCTTGAAGGCCGCCACGTAGCCAGGGATCCCTTGCAGCACCGACACCACCCGGGGGCCGGCCATGCCCATCTCGACGGGGTTCACCAGCGGCGCTTTCGCCTGGTCTTCGACGTTGGGCGAACGGCCGTCCCAGAACTGCGCAAAGTGACCCGCGGCATTGTAGGTCGTCGGAGCGTTGCGGCTTCCCTTCTTCCCGTGGATCCCGATCGACGTCCGTTCTTGCGTTGCGCCGTAGTTCGCCAACGGGTGGCAGGTGTTGCACGACACCGCGTTCGACTGAGACAGCCGCGTTTCGAAGTAGAGCATTCGTCCGAGCGAGATCATCGGCTCCGCCGGCAGCGCCGCGGCGCTCAGCACTGCGCGCAGTGGCTTGAACCGGCGCATCAAACGTGGGTTCAGCTCGGAGCTGGCCGCCGCGACCGCCACAGCAGCCGGGGCCGCAGCGACGGAAGCCGAGGCCGGCGGGACCTCACCTGTTTGACCTGTGGTCGAGGTCCCTTCGCACCCAGTCGTCAAAAGCAACCCAGCCCACACCCAGCAAATCATCGGCTTTTGGAACATGCGGCAATGCACTGCACCCGATATGCCCATCGTCCGCGACGGCAGGCAGCGAGGGAGAAAAGGCCATGAAGGTCGGATTCGTCGAAACGATGCGCGGCACGCTGAAGGCCGAAGACGGCAGTGAAACGAAGATCGAGTTCGAGGTTCGCGCCGACGCCGATCACCTGCGCCAGTTCCTCAAAGACCGGCACACGACGCTCAGGGGCGTGATGCGGGCGGGAAAGTACGGCGCCGCAGTGCCAGCCAGCGGCTCGCTGGTCGTCGACATTCCCCGCGCCCTCACCTACCGCGTCGAGTTCGCGGGCCACGTGCTGGAAGGAAAGAAGACGCCGCGATTCTTCGCTCCGGTGAAGTCGATGACCGAGATGGACGTGGTGTTGAAGACGGCGGAAGGCGAGGTCGTCGCGCGCGGCCAGATGTTCTTCGACGTGCGCGAGCTCGGCCCGTTCATCGCGTCATGGCTTCCGTTCAACGCAAAGCCCCGGCGCGCGATCGACGTGAAGCGCCGCCTGCTCGAGCGCGAGGCGATGGCGAAGTGAGCTTCCTGAGCGGGCCCGAACGCAGCGTGTTGCGGGCGTTGGCAGACGCCGCGCTTCCTCCCGGCCAGCTGTTGCCCGGCATGTCTGACGGCGCGCTCGACCGCTGTGAAGGTGTGCTGCAGGCGCTGCCATTCAAGCTGGGCAATGGCTATCGCGCGATGCTGTGGACGTTGGAGACCGGCGGCATCTTGCGTTTCGGCGGCCGGTTCTCGACGTTGCCTCTGGGCAAGCGCCTGCGCGTCCTCGAGGCGCTGCATGGAAATGAAGCGACGCGGCTGATGGTGCGCGCGCTGTTGTCGCCCCTGAAGCTCGGCTTCCTCGACGACCCTTCTGTCTACGCTGCGCTGGGTTGCCGGTACGTGGTCGACCCGCCGAAACGGCCAGAACGCGCGCGGTGGGCGGAACAAGTGATGCGCGCGGCGGACCTGCCGCCTGGCGAGACAATCGACTGTGACGTCGTCATCGTCGGCACCGGCGCTGGCGGGGCGCCCCTTGCTGCGAAGCTCGCCGAAGCCGGCCACGCGGTGTTGATGCTGGAAGAAGGCGAGCACTTCACGCGCGCCGACTTCACGGGCCGCCCCGTCGACATGCTCAAGAAGCTGTACCGGAACAGCAGCCTCACCGGCGCAGTCGGCAACCACTTCATTCCGATTCCCCTGGGCAAGGGAGTGGGCGGCACGACCCTCATCAACTCAGGGACGTGCTTCCGCGTGCCCGACAAGACGCTGCACAACTGGCAGCAAGACTTCGGGCTCACCGCGCTCACGCAGGAATCGCTGGACCCGTACTACCTGGAAGTCGAAAAGGAGCTCGGGGTCGGGGCGAACACGTCGAAGGCGATGGGGGCTCCGGCGTCGTTGATCGCGAAGGGCTGCGAGGCGCTGGGCTATTCGCACCACCCGCTGAAGCGAAACGCTCCGGAATGCGATGGGCAGGGGTTGTGCTGCTTCGGCTGCCCGACCGATGCGAAGCGCAGCACCAACATCTCGTACGTGCCGCGGGCGCTCGCGCGTGGCGCGCAGCTGATCACCGGGTTCGAGGTGACGAAGGTTCTGGTCGAAGACGAACGCGCCGTCGGCGTCGAAGGCAACGGCCGCACGGTGCGCGCAAAGGTGGTGGTGCTCGCGTGCGGCAGCATTCACACCCCCCTGTTGCTGCAGAAGAACGGCTTGTGCGGAACGTCGGACATGGTCGGGCGGAACCTGTCGATTCATCCGGCGTCCGGTGCGGTCGGGCTTTTCGACCAGGCGATCAACCCGTCGCGCACGGTGCCGCAGGGGTACGCGATCGATCACTTCACCGCGGAAGGGCTGATGTTCGAGGGCAGCACGGTGCCGCTGGAGATTACGGGCGTGGCGCTGACGGGCTTCGGGCCGTCGTACATCGCGGCGCTCGAGCAGTTCGACAAGTCGTTCGGCTTCGGGTTCATGGTGAAGGACACGTCGCGCGGCCGCGTTCGGCCCGGGCTCGATGGCGCGCCGCTGATCACGTACTGGCTCAATGATCACGACCAGGCGCTGATTCAACGGGGGCTCGGCATTCTGGCGCGCGTGTTCTTCGCGGCCGGCGCGAAGCAGGTGCACCCAGCGGTGGCCGGGCACGAGACGCTGCGGTCGTTGCGCGAGGTCGAAAAGCTCGAGACCGCGAGGCTCAGCGCACGGCAGCTGGATGTCACCGCGTACCACCCGCTGGGCACGTGCCGCATGGGCAACGATCCGCACACGTCCGTCGTCGATGCGACCCACGAGACGCATGACGTGCACAACCTGTTCATCAGCGACGGGTCTGTGATGCCTGGCTCGCTGGGCGTGAATCCACAGCTCACGATCATGGCGATGGCGCTTCGGGCGGGCGATTCAATCGATCGCCGGCTGTCGAAGGTCTGAGCCCCGCCGTCACCGCGGAAACCCGAGGGCCGCCCGACGCAGTTTTGCGGTACGTCATCGCCCATGCGGCGACTTCTTCCCCTGTTCCTTCTCCTCGCTTGCTCGCCCCGGCTGGGCCTGCCCGATGCGGGACCCGTCGACGAAGCGCCTGAGCCCGCGCGCTTCACCCCGCGGTGGGCCTTTGCGCCGTGGATCTCGAAGGACATCTCGTCGGGCGCGGACTCGCGCGAGTTCATCGACGGCTTCCTCGCGCGCGACATCCCCGTCGGCGTGCTGGTGATCGATAGCCCGTGGGAAACCCAATACAACTCGTACATTCCCAACGAGACGCGGTACCCGAAGTTCGCCGAGATGGTGGCCGACTTCCGCGCGAAGGGCGTGCGCACCGTCACGTGGATTACCGCGATGATCAACACGTCATCCTTCGACGGCGAGCCCGGCGGTGATTCGTACATGGGCGGCGCGCCGAACTTCGGCGAAGCGAAGAACAACAAGTACTTCGTCAACGACGGCGAGACGACCGTCTGGTGGAAGGGCCAGGGCGCTGGCATCGACTTCTTCAACCCCGACGCACGCACGTTCGCGCACCGTCTGCAGGACAAGGCGCTGGCGCTCGGCATCTCGGGGTGGAAGCTCGACTTCGGCGAGGAATATTTGAACCGCGACAAACCGGTGAAGACCTTTGCCGGCGACAAGACGATTCCCGAATACAGCGAGGCCTACTACCGCGACTACCTCGCGCACGGCGTGTTCAAGAAAGGCCGCCAGGACTTCGTGACGATGTCGCGCCCGTGGGACGAGAGCTACGGCTTCCCCGGGCGCTTCTACGCGAAGAAAGAGCACTGCCCCGTCGGCTGGGTCGGCGACAACCGGCGCGATTGGGTCGGCCTCATCGACGCGCTCGACCACCTCTTCCGTTCGGCGCAGGGCGGTTACGTCGTCATCGGCAGCGACATCGGCGGCTACCTCGACGTCGACGATCTCAATGTCGCCGGCCCCCGCATCCCCTTCTCGCAGACCAACTTCGCGCGGTGGACCGCCGTCGGAGCACTCACCCCCTTCATGC
>JAYUXE010000023.1:0-2665 GCA_043753165.1 Archangiaceae bacterium
GCGCTCGCTCCGCTGCGTGAGCTGATGCCCGACGCGTCGCCCGAGCTGCTCGAGCTCATCGACCTCGCGATCGAGAGCAGCAAGCGCGTCGAGTACGTATCTGATCAGCTGCTGCGGCAGGGCCGCGCAGGTGAGGGCACCCGCGGCGATGTCGACCTCACCGAAAACGTGAAGCTCGCGCTGCAGCTGCTGTCACACAAGGTGGGAAATGGAGTCGAGATTTCGTCGGACCTCGCTCCGACGGATTCGGTGAACGTGATCGGCGAGGCAGGCGCCTTGCATCAGGTCTGGGTCAACTTGATCGACAACGCCATCCAGGCCGCTTCTCCGAAGGGAAACGTGAAGGTGCGGGTGTCGCAGACGACGGACCACGCGATGGTCGAGGTCAGCGACGACGGGCGCGGCATCGAACCGCGCGTGCTCAAACGCATGTGGGACCCGTTCTTCACGACCAAAGACGTCGGCAGCGGCACGGGGCTGGGCCTCGCGATCGTGCGCGAAATTGTCGAGAAGCACGGCGGCCAGATCTCAGTAGACTCGACGGTGGGTCACGGTGCCCGGTTCACCGTCAAGCTCCCGCACGTGATCCGACACCACGAGGACGTTCTCCATGCCACCCATTGACGGGCCGGCGGTCGTCTACGTCGACGACGAGCCCATCAACCTCAAGGTGTTCGAGGCGAGCTTCAAGATGCGGTTCAACGTGGTGACGTGCCTCGGGGCCGCCGCTGCGTTGGAAGTGCTTCGCAGCCGTTCGGACGTCGGCGTCCTGATCACCGACCAGCGCATGCCGATGGTCACGGGGGTCGAGCTGCTCGAGCGCGTGCGCGAAGAGTTCCCCGACGTTCAGCGCATGATCATCACCGCCTACTCAGACATGCAGGCGGTCGTGGCGTCGGTGAACCGCGGCCAGGTGTCGCGCTATTTCGTGAAGCCGTGGGTTCGGGAAGAGCTGTCGGCGGCGTTGGCAGATGCGCTGAAGATCTACGAGCTGCAGACGCGTGTTCGGGAAGTGCAGTTGCGCATGCTCGGCTCGGAAAGGTTGGCGGCGATCGGCTCGGTTTCGGCGGGCATCGCGCACGAGTTGATGAACCCGGTCAGCTACCTGACCCAGAACGTCACCACCCTGCGCACCGAGATGGCGGAAATCGGGCGCTACGTCCGCGCGCAGCTCGACAAAGAACCGAACGCGAAGGTCAACGAATCGTTGAACGAGCTTCCCTCACTGCTCGAGGACATCGCGAAGGGCGCGAACCTGGTGCGGCAGTTGGCGTTGGGCGTTCGCACGCTCGCGCGCGTCGAAGACAAGGAAGACCACAGCGATCTGGCCGAGGTCGTCGACTTCGCAGGCCGCATCGCGAAGGCGGAAGTGCGGACGCGGGCCGAGATGGTCGTCACCGGCGGGCCGATGATGGTGCGCGGCGGCCAGGTGAAGCTGACGCAGGTGCTGCTGAATTTGATCATGAACGCCGCGCAGGCGATGGACGGCATCGGCCGCAAGGGCCGCATCGACGTGGGCTGGGAAGATGGCGGCGAGAAGGGGATTCACGTCTGGGTGCGCGACAACGGCGCCGGCATTCCCCGCGAGAACCTCGAAAAGGTGTTCCAGCCCCTGTTCACGACCCGCGCCGTGGGCGTCGGCACCGGCCTCGGTCTGGCCATCTGCAAGGATCTGGTTCAAACCATGGGCGGCTCGATTCACCTCGAGTCGACGGTCGGGAAAGGCACCGCGATCGAGCTGTGGCTCAAGCGCCCGTTGGTCGACGTTTCTTCGAAGGTGGGGTAGCGACTGCCGGTTCCTGCCCCACCGAACTGACCCGTCACTCACCGGCCGCTCCATGACCGCTGGCGTCACCGCCCGGGCTCGATTACATGCTCGGGGCGTGCGGATTCTCGGGCTCCTCATTCTTCTCGTCCTCAGCGGCTGTTCGACCGTTCGCTTCAACCAGAAAGAACGGCTGGCCGACCCGTGCATGGCGTTCGACGTCGACCCGCTGACGACCGAGCTGCTGGGCCACGTGCTGAACCCACGCGAAGGGTCGGTGGGCGGCTACAACGGAACCGCGGGCGCAGGTGGCTGTGGGTGCAATTAGGTTCGCTGCGTTCGCGCTGCTGATCGCTTCGGCCGCCTCGGCGCAGGCCCCCGCCTATCCGCCGGGCCCGAAGGAAAATCCCGATCGCTTCTCGGCCAAGGCCGCCTTCTATTTCCAGAAGGATCTCGGCGGCAACGAGCTGCTGAACGAAGACGCGATGATCGTCGAGACGCTGGTCGTCTTGAAGAAGAAGATCACCGAGAACAACACCGCCACCGTTCGCGCGATGGGCTCGATCATCTCGTCCGCTTCGTACGACTCCGCCCGCGCCCGCGCGATCCTCGTCTCCGGAGCGACCACCACCATCTACAACCCCGGCAGCGGCGGCCTCGGCATCGGCTGGTCGTACGCCCCGCGCGACTGGTCCATCGGTCTTCGCGGCAGCATCGGCTTCGAGTCCGCCTACCGCACGCGCGGCCTCGGCATCGACGCATCGCGCACCTTCAACGATCAAAACACCACGCTCTCGCTGATGCTGCAGGGCTACTACGACAGCGTCCGCATGATCCGCTTCGATGGCTCGACGCTCGAGGAAGAAAAGCGCACCACGCTCAGCGCCGAGGCCGGTTGGA
>JAYUXE010000024.1:0-2664 GCA_043753165.1 Archangiaceae bacterium
TTCGTCTTCGGACGACGGGGGGCCGACCTCGACCCGGATTTTTCCCAGCGACTTGAACCACGGCGGCTTCGAGGACGCCCGATAGGAAAACTGAAGGAAGGGGTCGTCAGGCCGTTCTCGAAGGCGAATCTCCATCTCTTCACCCGCAGCAATGAACTGCACGGGTGTGCGGCCGAGCAGCTCCCAATTTTGTTGGCGGGGGCTGCGCTTCATCCACATCACGCACGTGACGATGCCGGTTTTCGAGGTGGTGATGAGACGCACGAGGCCAGGCGGCAGGGGCGAACGGGCAGGCGTCTTCTTCGCCGGTGGCACCACGTAGCCATGGTTGGTGTTCACGGCCTCTTTCTTCTTCAGCAGGTTGGGAACCGGCAGGGCGGCTTTGGTGAGGTCGGGCACGGCAGCCAGCTTCAGCTCGGGTTTCTCAATCACCACTTCCACCTTTGGATTGTCGACCCGAACCGTCGGAGGAATGCGCTCGCGTGGCTGGGCCATCGCGAAGACGAACGCGACGACGATGAGCGCCGCGCCGGTCGCCAACCCCCAACCCACCCGGGGGCTGACCTGTGGGGCAAAGCGCCTGGCCACCATGCGGGTGCGGTTCGCCGGCGCCATTACCTTCTCGTCGTGGGCCGGCGCCGCGAGAACCCGCTGCACCTGAGCAGTGGAAGGTTCGGCCTGCACTGCGGGAATGTCGGGGTACGACGGGCTGCCCGTGGTCGGCGTGAAGACCGCGTGCTGGGTCGGCGCTTCCAGCGGGCGGGCGATGGGCGCAGTGACCTCTTCGTTGGCGAGGTACGGCGCGAGCTTCGCTTTGAGCTCGAGCGGTGTGGGCCGTTCATTCGGGTCGCTGGACGTCGCGAGGCCCGCGAGCGCGGCGAGCGTCATCGGCGCCCAGTCGCCCAACATCTCGCGCAGCAGGCAGCCGAGCGCGTAGACGTCGGACTTGCCGTTTAGATCGCCGCGGCCGGCCTTCTGTTCGGGCGACAAGTACCCTTCGGTGCCCTGCGCGTACGCCGAACCCAGGTCCATCAGCGTGACGCGTTCATCATTCGAGACGAAGACATTGCTCGGCTTCACGTCGCGGTGAACGACCTTCGCTTCGTGCAGGCAGTGAAGCGCGTCGCAGATGGGCACCAGAATTCGTGCCGTTTCTGCGGGCGGCAACTTTCCCCCGCGCTGATGCAGCACTTCCGCCAGCGTCTTTCCTTCGAGCAACCGCGTGACGAGAAAGGGCCGTTCGCCCATGCGACCCATGCCGAGCACGGGAAGAAGGTTCGGGTGTTCGAGCGCCGCGAGCACCTGCGCTTCGCGTTCGAAGCGGGCGACTTCCTGCGGGTGCTCGGCGACGGCGGCGTGCATCAGCTTCACCGCGACGGCGCGATCGAGCGTGACGTCGTGCGCCTGCCAGACCTGGCCCACGGCGCCCTGCCCCAACAGCTTCACCAGGCGCCACTGGCCTTCGAGCAGCTCGGCCTTTGCGACGGTGCCGATGCTGGTCGGGTCGACGACAGCGCTCGCTGCGGTGCCCGGCTCTTCGGCGCGGGGCACCATTCGGCCGCAGCGAAAGCACGCGACCGCGCCAACCGCCAGCTGGGCACCACAGTGCGTACACGTCGCCGTCATCGGGCGAGATGAAACCATGGCGAGGCCGAGGAACACGAACCCGGGTTGAGCATGTGGGATGCCACCCGAGATCGCCTGATCCCGCGGGTTGGGTTCGTCCACCTGTCAACGCGAAGTGACAGGTGTGACGCGCCGCCAACAACTACGTCGGCTGGCAGACCTGGCGAAGGATATCGAGCGACTCGAGCGCCTTGCCGGCACCAATCACCACGGACGACAGCGGGTCTTCGGCGAGGAACACGGGCAGGCCGGTTTCTTCGCGAAGCAGCGTGTCGAGGTTCTTCAGCAGGGCGCCACCACCGGCGAGCACGATGCCGCGGTCGGCGATGTCGCCGGCGAGCTCAGGCGGCGTGCGCTCGAGCGTCATCTTCACCGCTTCGACGATGCCGTTCACGGGCTCGGAAATCGCGTCACGGATTTCGTCGGACGTGATGGAAAGCGTGCGCGGCACACCGGCGACGAGATCGCGACCCTTGATCTCCATCGTCATCACTTCGTCCGTCGGGTACGCGGTGCCGATCGACATCTTGATCGTCTCGGCCGTGCGTTCACCGATGAGCAGGTTGTACTTGCGCTTCACGTACTGAATGATCGCCTCGTCGAGCTTGTCGCCGCCGATGCGAACGGACTTCGCGTAGACGATGCCGGCGAGCGAGATGACCGCGACGTCGCTGGTGCCGCCGCCGATGTCGACGATCATGTTGCCCGACGGTTCGGTGACGGGCAGGCCGGCGCCAATCGCAGCCGCCATCGGCTGCTCGATCAAATAGACCTCGCGGGCGCCCGCGCTTTCGGCCGCTTCACGCACCGCGCGGCGTTCGACTTCGGTGATGCCCGACGGGATGCCGATGATGATGCGCGGCTTCACGAGCATCTTCCGGTTGTGCGCCGACTGAATGAAGTACTTGAGCATCGCCGCGGTGATTTCGAAGTCCGCGATGACGCCGTCTTTCATCGGGCGGATGGCGACGATGTTTCCCGGCGTGCGGCCGAGCATCTCTTTCGCTTCCTTACCGACCGCGAGCACCTTCTTGCCGC
>JAYUXE010000025.1:0-2663 GCA_043753165.1 Archangiaceae bacterium
CGTTCCATCGCGCTTCGGTGGTGGACGCCGTCTCGCCCCAGCGCACGACCGCCGAATTTCCGCCCGGGCTCAGCGAAATCGAGCCTTCACACGCGTCGAGCGCGAGGCACCCCATCGTCAGCATCCGCTTCCCGAACGTCTGCAGCCGTTGCTTGTACGGCAAACCCCAGTCGCGCTCTCCGGCCGCTTCCGGCGTCGAGCCGCGACCCAGCGCCTTCGGGTTTTTCGGGCGCATCAGCGTCGAGAACGTGCCCAGGCTCAAATACAGCGGCGCCGCGTAGAAGGGGATGAGGATGAATTTGTGCTGGCGGAAGAAGCTCGGGCAGAAGCTCGACATCGGCTTGCCCTTGAAGCCGTCGACGTCGTCCGCGTAGCTCGCGCCGACGCTGCCCGTGACGCCGTAGTCGCCGTTGCCCGAGACGTGCCGGCCCAGCAGCGCGCCCGGGTCGAGCTCGCGGGCGCCCTCGAACGCCGGCGCCGACCTCAGCAGCAGCTGCGTCGAGCCCACCGAGCCGCCCGCGACGATCACCATCCGGCATTCTTCTTCCAGCTTCGCGTGCGTCCGGTGGTCCGTGCCCTTCACCACGTACCCGCCCGCAATCGGAGCGACGCTTTCCACTTCACACCCCGACCACATCTGCACGCCCGACACGTGCGCATCGCGCAGGTAGTTCTTCGACAGCCCCTGCCTTCCTTCGAACCGCTGGCCCTCGTTCCACCACCCTTCGTTCGCGTCGTCGAAGGTCGCGACCTTCAGCGGTACGGCCGTGGCACCGATGCGGCGGCAACCTTCGGCGAACGCGAAGTCGCGGCGCGTCGCCAGCTGCCAGTGCGGCACCGTCGCGTCCGACCACTGCAGCCGCGCGACCTTCAGCATCTGCGCGGCGCGCGCGTAGTGGGGCTCCAGCGACGCGCGCGAGTAGATGAAAGGCCAGAGCCGGCGACCGTCGCGCTGCTGCTCGAAGGCCTCGGCCGGCGCGCGCAACGAGACGCCGTCGTACACGTTCGAGCCGCCGCCGAGCCCAACCCCCGAAAGCACGTTCATGCTCGGCGCCCCATTCTTGAAGGCGCCCGCGGGGTCGGTGTGAAGCTGCGCAATGGTCGACAGGTATTGCGGCGACAGCGAGTGCCGAAACCGGTTGCCCTGGGCGTTCAGTGGATCGCCGAGTGATTGCGGGTCGAACGCGCCCGTGTGGTCCTGCCCCTTTTCCATCACCACCACCCGCGCCGAAGGCTTGAGCACGCGCAGCGCTGCGCCGAGGCGGGCCGCCATCACTGCGCCGCCGAAGCCCGAGCCGATGATGGCCAGGTCGATCACCGCAGGTCTCCGCCTGGGTCGAGCGCCAACGTGAGGTCATCGCCCGGCGTCGGCGCCGGCGCGCGATTGAACGTGTAGTCGTCGACGCGACCGTTCGTCATCCGCGGGTAGCCCGAGACCGCGAGCCCGTTCGATTCGAATGCCGGAAAGCCGACTGCGCGCAGGCCGAGGTCGTTGTGCACGGCGCCGAGAAACGCAGTGAAGGCGACGGCGCGGATGACGAGCATCAGCGGGCGCGAGGCGTCTTCGTCGAAGAGCCGCGCCACGAGCGTGACCTGCAGCGCAGAGGGCAGCTCATCAAAGGCAGTCAGCGGCCGTTCGAGCGTGGCGAGCGCGTCGAGCCGGCGGTTCAGCAGCGCCCGCACCGTGCCCGAGAGGTCATCGAGCTGGCGAACGAGCGTGTCGTCGAAGGGGCGAACGAGGCCCTGCCCAATCGCGAGCGCGAGAAAACCTTCCGACCGCAGCACCAGGTCGGCACCGGCTTCTCTCGAGCCCGGCACTTCGCCCTCGGCCGGCAGCAGCACGTCGAACAGCGCGTCGACACTGTCTGCGTACTTCGACGCCGGCTTCGGCTCGCCACCCGGAATCTGCGCCGGCAGCTTCGGGTCGAGCCGCACAGGCTCCGCGTCTGGCGTGCAGCCGAGCAACCACGCGCCACCTGCAGAGAGAAAGACGAAGGCCTGTCGACGGGTGAGCTGCATCGCGGGCGTCCATAAGCCTCACCGAGAATCGAGAGGTATTTCCAAATTGGAACAACCCCTGTCTCGGCTGGCGATTCCGCCGCGCCGCGTCGAAGCCGTACACGGGCCGCGAATGAAACGGGGCGGACGACATGGGTGGTTGCTGCTCGCGCTGCTCTGCGGCTGCGAAGTGCCCGTCGCCACGGTCAACTGCACGTTCTGCAATGCCGACCGGCCGTTCGAAGTCATCGTCGTCGGCTCGGGCGCAGGGGGAGGCCCGCTGGCGTCGCGGCTCGCGCGCAAGGGAATGAAGGTGTTGCTGCTCGAAGCGGGCGACGACGTCGGCGGCAAGCTGCAGTACCAGGTGCCCGCGATGCACGCCCTCGCGACCGAGGCCCCGGGCATGGCGTGGTGGTACTTCGTGCAGCACCACTCGGACGCGGCGATCGACGCGTCGGATTCCAAGGCGACGCCGCACGGAATCCTCTACCCGCGAGGCAGCGCGCTGGGCGGGTCCACCGCGGTGAACGCGATGGTGACGGTGTTGCCTTCGAGGTCCGACTGGAACCGGCTCGCGGTGTTGACGGGCGACGACGGTTGGCGCGCCGATGCGATGCGCGTCTACGAGCAGCGCGTTCGCGAATGGCTCACCGTCGAGACGCCCG
>JAYUXE010000026.1:0-6311 GCA_043753165.1 Archangiaceae bacterium
GAAGGTTTCCCAGAGGCGAAATTCGCGGTGAAGGAAACGGTGGCCCTGCCCCAGGCGACGATCGGGCCGTACTCGGCGACGTGGCAGCCGGACGCGAAGCTCGATGGCGCGGTGCTCTTTCGCTTCGAAGGCGGCCTCATCTCGCAGATTGGGGTGCGCCTCGAGATGGATCAGATGTTGGCGCAGGCCTCGGAATCGTCATGACCGCGACCCTGGAGCAGGCAAGCTGGGCCGACGTCGAGGCGCTGCGCAACGAGGTGATGTCGACGGGCGCATCGTCCTCGGTCGAGAACACGGCCGCGCAGTTCACGAAGAACCTGGTCGACCGTTTTGAGTCGGTGGTGTTGGCGCGGCTGTTCCTCGTGCTGCCCTTCTCGAAGCTGGACGCAGCGGCGACCAGCGGGTTGCAGCAGAAATTCGGGTCGGACCCGCGGCTCAAGCCCACCACGCCGGTGCTCACCCTGCTGGGCACGACGGGCCGCGAGCCGCAGTGGAACCAGCGGCTGACGTCAGAAGGCCATCTGGCGATTCCGCTGCTCGACCGCGCGTTCGTGCAGGGCATCCCGATGATCGCGAAGCTGCTTGCGGACCTCGAGGCGGATCTCGCGAACCTCGACAGCGGGATGCCCATCGCGTCGCGAAAATTGTTGGGTGGGCAGAACGCGACCTTTTACGTGCCAGACGCGCGAACGATGGTCGACAGCCAGGGGCGATCGGTCATCTCGGCGACTCCGTTCGTCACCCGCTACGGCGTTCGCGGCGTCTTCGGCATGGGCGGGGCGTACCTCGATGGATCGCTGGCGGTCGCGGTCATCTTCACGAATGAGGTGCTCGAGCGGCTGACCGTCGACAAGTTCCCCAGCCTGATCGGCAACTTCAAGATGGCGACCTCGAAGCTCGTCAGCGCCGGGAAGATCTTCAGCGCGAAGTAGCTTAGAGGGGCACCATGTCCGCACTCGTAAGGTCCCTGGTGGTGCTCTGGCTTGCCGCCTGCGCGACCCCGTCGCCCGCTGCGATGGGAACCATCAGCGACTTGAGCCTGGTCGAAGGGACGCCGGTGCTCTGCGATCACAAGGTGCCCGAGGTCGTCTGCACGCGCCACCACCCCGACCTCGTGGCGAAGTTCAAATCGGTGAATGACTGGTGCCCCGAGCACGACCGGCCGGAATCCCAGTGCCTCATCTGCCACCCCGACCTCACCTTCGAGGCGATGCCGAAGCTGCCGGACTCGGCAGATGTGAAGTGGCTCGCCCGTTCGGGGGAAGACGTGCCGTCGCTGGACGCGCACGCCGTCGCGGGAAAAGTGACCGTGTTCGACTTCTACGCAGACTGGTGCGCGCCCTGTAAGAAAGTCGATCGCCACGTCTACGGCCTGCTTCAAGGGCGAACCGACCTCGCGCTGCGGAAGCTGAACGTCGTCTCGTGGGAAACGCCGCTGGCCAGGCGCTACCTGGCGGGTGTTCCCAACCTGCCGCACCTCGTCATCTTCGGACGCGATGGCAAGCAGGTGAAGATCCTCTCGGGGTTCGACCTCGCGGCGCTCGACGCGGCAATTGCCGAAGGAAGCAGCCGGTGAACCGCGCCCTCGCCCTGCTCTTCGCCCTCGCGCTGGCATTCATCCCGAAGCCCGCCGACGCCTGAGCGGGTTGAAGCAATCCGAACCTCCCGGTCGGGGGGTCCCACACCACGCCGCTTCGCCCTGGAGAGCTGGGCGTCACCCTGTCGATGACGGGCACGGCGGTGCGCGTCGTTCATCCCCAGCAGTGCCCGGACATCGGCCCGATCTGCGCCGTTCGGGATGAACCGCCGCAGCAGCACGACCAGATGTTCTACGTCGCCGAGGTCCGGCCTCTTTTCGAGTACAGCCTCAATGCCCACTTCAGCGTCGAGCTCGAGCTGCCAATCAAGGTGACGCACACCACGGTTCAGTACCGCCGCCTCGACGGCACCGTCTTCGTCCCCGACTACGAGAACCTTCATCACCGCAACGAGACGCTGACAGGACCTGGCGACCCGTGGCTCACCACCCGTACCGCCTGGGCGATTGGACCTTTGACGTTGGGAGGCCGGCTCGGCCTCACGCTTCCTGTCGGCCGAACCGAAGAAGATCCGTTCGCGCGCGGTCGCGCAGGGCTGTCGCACCAGCACATCCAGTTCGGCACCGGCACGTTCAACTCCGTCGCTGGGCTCGACGCCCAACTGCGCCTCGGCCGAATCACCCTGGCCGCCTATGGGCAGGCGTTGGTCGTGCCGCGCCAGAACGACAAGGGCTACCAGGCGGGCGACCGCTTTGCGGCCGGCCTTCTGGGCGAAGGCGCCGTCGTCGGGGATCTCCGCGTGTCGCTGGGTGCCGACGTCGTGAACGAACAACCCGAGCGCTGGTACGGAACCGTGGAACAAGACGGCAATCTGGGCCGAACCGATGTGCTCGTCGGTGGTGCGGCCGCGCATCGGCTGGGGACATTCGAGCTTTCGCTTGGGCTGAAGGTGCCCGTCTACCAACACATCATCACGTCGGGATCCCACGACGGCGGCCAGCTGACCTACCCGTTGATCCTGAATCTCGGCGTGAAGCGGGCGTTCGACCTCGTCGACGTGCACTGAAGCTGGCACAGTCGTTCAAAATTCTCGGGTGTGGCGGTCTTCGTCACAGGCTCTTCGAATGGTCGGGCCGCCATTCGTGAACGGTGCTCCCCATGGTCCTTCTTCCTGCATTGCGTCGTTTCTTCGCGCTCGAGGCTTCGAGCGGAATCGTGCTGCTCATCGCCGCGGTGATCGCGCTTGCCTGGGCCAACTCGCCGTTTCGCGGCGCTTACGTCGGCCTCTGGAACCACCCGTCGGTTCACTTCGGAATCAACGACGGGCTGATGACGATCTTCTTCTTCGTCGTCGGCCTCGAGATTCGCCGCGAAATGCACGAGGGCGAGCTTCGCGATTTGCGCCGGGCGGCCCTTCCCGTCGTCGCCGCCGTCGGAGGGATGATCGTCCCCGCCCTCATCTACTTCGCGATCAACGCCGGCCGGCCTTCCGTGTCGGGCTGGGGCGTGCCGATGGCGACGGACATCGCGTTCGCCGTCGGAGCCCTGGCGCTGATGGGAAAGCGCGTCACCCCGTCGATGCGAATCCTGCTGCTGGCGCTGGCGGTGATCGACGACGTCGGAGCGATCATCGTGATCGCCGTCTTCTACGCGGCCGACCTGGCCCCGCTGGGCTTCGCGATCGCGGCCGCCGGCATCGCAGCGATCGCCGGCCTGCAAAAACTGAAGGTGCGCCACGCGGTGGTCTACGCACTGCCCGCAGCGATCGTCTGGGTCGGGCTCTGGAAGGCGGGCATCCACCCGACGCTGGCCGGCGTCGTCGTCGGCTTGATGACCCCGGTCGCGGTGATCGAGCGGTTGGTGCGGTTGCTTCACGGCTGGGTGGCGTACGCGATCATGCCGGTGTTCGCGCTCGCCAACGCGGGCGTCACGCTGGGCAGTGCATCGTTCGAAGGCGACGGGATGCGGGTGTTTCAGGGCGTGGTGCTCGGGCTTGCGATCGGCAAGCCGGCCGGCATCGTCGGCTTGTCGTGGGCGATGCGGCAGGCCGGGCTCGTCACGCTTCCGGCCTGGTCACAAATCGGCGTCGTCGGAGCCGTCGCCGGCATCGGGTTCACGATGGCGCTGTTCGTCGCCCAGCTCGCCTTCCCACCCGGCGCCTTGCTCGAGACCGCGAAGCTCGCAATTCTCGTGGGGTCCGCCCTTGCTGCGGTGATTGGTTTCGTCGGCTCGCGCGCGCTCAGTCTTGACGCTGAAACCACAGCACGCCCGTCGTGACCAGCGCCGCGCCCGCGAGGCCGAACGTGACCGCCGACGCCGTGCCCAGGCCGTTGGCGAGATTCGCCTGACTCTGGGCCTCCGCCCGCGTGCCTTCGATCGCCCGGCCCGGCTGAACGCGCGACTCGACCTGGCCCTTCACCACGAGGCTGGCGATCACCAGCCCGATCGCCGCGGCAGCAGTCACCGCCGTCGTCACCGCGAGCACGGGCAGCACCGGCGAAGGCGCGCGGTCGACGATCACCGGCTTCGCCTCGACCTCGACCACCGGCTCGAGCGCCACCACCTTTGGAGCGTCCGACTCGACTTTCAGCGCGGCGAAGAACCCCGCGACGTCGACAGGAAATGGCGCCCCCGACAGCGGCACGCCAAACGTCCGCACCGCCAGCTGCTTGCCGCCCGCGTCGACCGCCTCGAGATCCACCGTCAAATCGCGGCGGCCCGGCGACAGCGTGACGCTCACCGTCGCGCCTTTGCACGAGGTGACGCACACCACGAACCCGGCCCGCTCGAGCCCCGCCGTCAGCTCGCGCATCACCGCCGCCGCCGGCTTCGGCGCAACACCCGTGGCCGAACGCTGCACCACCGCGACCTCGGGCGCCGTGGGTCGTCGCCTGCTCGGGCGCCATGTACATCACCGTGCCGACGATCACGTTTGCCGTCGGCCGCACGCCCGAATTCGGCGCCGTGCGCTTCGCCAACCCGAAGTCCAGCAGCTTCACGAAGCGCGTCCCATCGCCCAACCGCGCGAGGAAGATGTTGCGCGGCTTCAGATCTCGATGCACCACGCCCGCCGCATGCGCGGCCTTTACGGCGGTGATGTCGCTGGTATTCCGTGGGTCCGCAATGATGGGT
The DNA here is from genome assembly GCA_043753165.1 of Archangiaceae bacterium. GTDB lineage: Bacteria > Myxococcota > Myxococcia > Myxococcales > Myxococcaceae > JAGSPQ01. The sequence goes on from JAYUXE010000026.1 coordinate 4,671, forward strand.
CGGTGGCGCTGAATGCCGGCGTGTGGACGGGAGCCACCACTCTCGATGCGCCGACGCTCGAGACCTGCAACGACTGGACGAGCACGAACGGCCTGGCGACCTCGAGCAACATCACCACCGGGGGCGACGCCTGGTTTGGCAATGCGAAGACCCTATGCTCGACGCCGCTGCAGCTGCTGTGCATCGAGCGGTGACTCAGGGCCCCGAGGGAGCCGGCTTCGTCGGCCCGGCTTCACCGTACTTCGTGGCCGCGGCAAGCGCGTCTGCCAGCTGCAGGCGCGGCAGCCAGACGTCTGAATCCAGCTTCAGCGTCCCACCCTGCACGGGCAGGCCGAGAATCGAACGCACCTGGTTCGCGGCGGTGTTGGCGACCTTGACCTTCGCTTCGGCGACATTGCGATCGATGACGTTCCGCGCGAGCCACGCCTGGGCCCACTTCTCGGGCACCACGAGCTTGACGTCCTTCGTCGCGTTTCCTTCCGAGCTGCCGACGGTCTGTGCCTCGTCGGCGAGCGCGGCCGCCTTCAGCTTCGTGCTGAAATCGAGGTAGTCGGCGATCAGGTTTCCGAAGAACACGTTGTTCTTGAGCACGACCTTCCGCGCCGTCCGCGCGTTGTCGATGCCGTAGAAGTCATTCATCCCGATCACGTTGCCGGTCATCGTCACTGCCGTGTACGCCTCGAGCATCACGCCGCTGCCACCCTGCGTCTGGCTGAACGCGTCGTACTTTTCGATCAGCACGGCGAGGTTGTTCTCGAACGTGTACACGGGGAAATCGACCGGGTTGTCTGCCGCGAAGCTGCGGCCCAGGTGAAAGCCGAAGCCGGTGTTGTTGATCGACGCGTTGTTCTTCACCTGCACCTTGGCCGCGCGGCCCGGGTTCAGCGTGAAGGCGCCCTGCGATGACGCCGCATTGGTGACGAGGCAGTTCTGAACGACGATCTCCGACTTCGGGCCAGTGGTGATGGCCAGGGCGGGCGAGTCAGGCGTGGGGGCTCCACCGGGAGCCGCCTTTCTCTTAATCAGCAGCTCGGCTTCGGACGTGTACGTATTGCGCGGCCCCATGTCGAAGAGGATGCCGTCCACCACGACCTTGTGCGCGACGGGCTTGAGCGCGGTCGAGAACTTCACCGTCGTGATCGCGAGCCGGGTGCCGCTGTTGAAGTTCGACGAGGCCCGGTTGCCGGTGAACACGGTCTGGTGCGCGCCCCACGGATCCCGCGCGCCAAAGTCGTCGCTGTAGCCACCGAGAATCTCGACCGCGACCTGTACGAGGTCTGCCCCACTCTCGCCGCGGCCGACGTAGCTGCCCGCCGCGATCAACACCCGGTCGCCGCCCTGAAGCTCGGTGGCAATGATGCCGAGATCCTTCGACGGCTTTTCCTTCGTGCCTTCCTTGCCCGTGCCGCGAGCGGCGCTGATGTACCAATCGCGCGCGAAAGCGCCCGTCGAGCTCAGCAGCACGGCCGCCAGCACCAGCAGATTCCTTCTCATGTGTTCTCTCTCCGGGTGAGGGCGAGACAATAGCGGCAATCACGCTATCCGCAGCGCTCGAGACGCTACGGCATCACCATCAGGTCGCCCATCATCCCGCGCTCGGCGTGCTCGAGGATGTGGCAGTGGAACATCCACATTCCGAGC
>JAYUXE010000027.1:0-2657 GCA_043753165.1 Archangiaceae bacterium
AACGCATTCAGTCACGAAGATCGCGCGCTGGTGGAAGGGGTGGCGAGCCAGATCGCAGCGGTGCTCGACAACGTGCGGCTCGTCGAGCAGCTGCGGTCGAAGAACGAGAAGCTGACCCAGGCCAGTGATGAGCTCGCGGGCGCGGTGAGGGATCTCGACGTGCTGTACGAGGTCGAGCGCGCGGTGTCGCAGGCGGAAGCGCAGGAAGATCTGCTCGAACGGATCCTGAACAAGGCAATCGCGGTCGTCGAAGCGGGTGCGGGCAGCATCCTGCTGATGGAAGAGGACAGGGACTCGCTGTACTTCCGCACGGCGCGGGGTGAGCGCAGCGACTCGTTGCAGGCGATGTCGCTGAAAGCGGGGCAGGGCATCGCGGGGCACGTGGCAGAGACGGGCGAGGCGGTGCGGGTGCTCGATGCGGCCGACTCGCCGCACTACGACAAGACGATCGCGAAGAAGCTCGGGCTCACCGTGGGCGCGCTGCTGTGCGTGCCGGTGATTGGCGACGGGAAGATCATCGGAGCGCTCGAGCTGCTGAACAAGAAAGGCGGGTTCGACCACGGCGACGAACGGCTGGCGACCTTGCTGGCGGGTCAGGCGGGCCGGGCGATCACGCTGCGGCGGTCGCGCGACGAAGGCGAGCGCAAGGGGCGGATGGCGGCGATCGGGCAGATGCTGTCGGGCGTGCTGCACGACGTGCGGACGCCGATGACGGTGATCGCGGGCTACGCGGAGCTGATGGCCGATGAGACCGACCCGAAAGAACGGCAGATCGCTTCCGCGATCATTTTGAGCCAGCTCGAGCATCTGAACGCGATGACGCGCGAGACGCTGGCGTTCGCGAAAGGCGAGCGCAGCGTGCTGATTCGCAAGGTGTACCTGCAGACCTTCATCAAGGAAGTCACGGTGCTGCTGGGCCAGGAGTTCCGGAACACGAAGGTCGAGCTCAAGGTGCAGCCCGACTACACGGGCCTGGCGCGGTTCGACGAGAACAAGGTCAAGCGGGCGGTGTTCAACCTGGCGCGCAACGCGCTCGAGGCGATGCCGAAAGGCGGGCGATTCACCTTCGTCGTCGCGCGCGAGGAAGACGACCTGCTGCTGAAGTTTCAGGACAACGGGCCGGGGATTCCGCCCGAGATCGCCGACAAGCTCTTCGGCTCGTTCGTCACCGCGCGGAAGAAGAACGGCACCGGGCTGGGGCTCGCGATCGTGAAGACGATCGCGGAAGAGCACGGTGGGACGGTGGTGTGCCGCAGCAAGCCGGGCAAAGGCACCACCTTCGAGCTTCGGTTCCCCGCCGGCGCGCCGCGCGACTGACGCCCCGGGCTTCGAGGCCTGCAATGGGAAGAGGCCTGAGCTCCGGCGCTTCCCGGCGACTTCGCGCGGGATGTCGCGCACCCGTTGCGACCGACCCGAAATCAGTTCTGCCGGAACAAACGCATGCGCGGCGTGCCGGACATCTCGAGGAAGAAGCCGAAGCTGAAGTTCACCTCGGCGTCGTTCTTCACCAGGCCGGGGGGCGGGTTGGGGAAGGGCTGGGCGCGCTCGAAGGACTTGATCGCTTCGAGGTCGAGGAAATCGAGGCCGCTGCTCTTCTCGACGTAGATCTCTTTGACGTTGCCGCGCTGGTTCAGCGTCACGTTGAGCACGGTGTAGCGATCGCGGCCCGCGTAGATGTTTCCGGTCGGGTCGCGGGTGCGCAGCGGCTCTGACGGGTTCCAGTGCATGCCCACCGACTGCTTCACGCGGTTGAAGAAGCCGGCGTACTTCCATTCTTTCGTATTGAGGTACGTGCCTTCGCCTTCGTCGACGTCTTTCAGGTGATCGTTGGCCGCCGCGCCCGTGATTTTGTCGAGCACCGCGGGCGAAGGCATCAGGTTCGAAACACCGGGCAGACCCGACTTGCCCGACGAGGCGTCGTCGGCGCCCTCGGTGCCGGGGCGAAGCAGCAGGCGGCTCGAGTTGCCCTCGATGGATTTGGCTTCGTGACGGTTGTTGATTTCGGCGCCGGGGCCCAGCGTCTTCTCGCGCATCGCCACTTCGCTGTGCGCTTCCTGGGTGGGCACCTCGATCACGCGGGCCTGCTTCGCCGACTTCTCTTTCAGCGGGCGATCATCGTTGCCCACGCCGTTGTTGCCGTTCAGCTGCGCCTTCTCGACCGCGTCGTTGCCGCCGCCTTCGATCGGGTTCGGCGACGTGCGCTTCGGGGCGGCGTTTCGATAGAAGGCCGTCTGATCTTTCGCGCGGGTCTCTTTCTTCACCGCGTTGTTCGTCTCGGCGGCGTACTTCGCCTCTGGGTCCACCTGATCATTGCCCGGAGCGACGTCCACCACCTGCCCCGGCGCCTGCTCGGGCGTCTTCGGTTTTTCCTTTTCCTTCTCTTTCGCCCGTTCTCGCCGTGCTTCCTGAGCTTTCTGCTGCGAAGGCGCGTCGCCCCGGTTCTGCGCCCACTGCTGCGGAGTGAGTCCGCGCATCACGACCGGACGCGCCGGCGTCTTGCGCTTCGGCTCGGGGACGTTGAGCTTGAGCAGCGAGAGGAACAGCAGCATCGAGACGAGCCACGCGTGCCCGACGATCGCGAGCACAGCCGCCAGCACGCCCCGCTTCAGCGGGCGCATGCGAGGCGAAGGCTGACCCAGCGGCACGAGGGGCACGGC
>JAYUXE010000028.1:0-2654 GCA_043753165.1 Archangiaceae bacterium
GCGGCTCGGAAGGTACCGCCACGCAGAGGTCGAGGGAGGCCAGCGAAACGCAGAGCCACGGGGCCGGACGATGGCTCACAGTGAAGTCGAGTTCCCCTCCCTCGAGTTGAATTGATCAGCGCTGCCGCCGCCGCAGCAGCCAGACCAGCGCAAAGAATATCAACGACGGCGGCGCCGCGTTGCAGCCACAGCCGCGTGGAGCCGGGGTCGTGCCACCGCCCGCTCCACCGCCCGTGCCTGAGCCGCCGGCCGTCCCCGCGCCACCGCCGGTCGCCGACATCGTGCCGCCTCCGCTGCCCGACCCAGTGCCACCACCGGTTCCGGGCATGCCCGTGCCGCAACGAACCGACGGCCGGTTCTTTGGATAAATCTCGCAGGCCGCCGCCTTGCTGCCGGTGTCGAGGACGCGCTTGCTCAGCTCACCCGGAGGCGAGCTCGCCGCCATCACCGACCCCGGCATGCAGCTGTGCGCGAGACCCAATGAATGTCCGAGCTCGTGCGTCATCGCGTTCTGAATGTCAGTCGCCACGCAAGTGAGCGCGAAGTTCGGAGGGACGCACACCGGCGAATCGACGACCGTGAAGAGGTAGCCCGGCACGTTGAGCTCGATGTCTGAATCAATCACCTCGCCGGTGCTCGGCTCGAAGCTGGTGGTCGTGATCGCGAGCGCGGTGTTGGAGTGCTGCCAGCAGTCGAACTTGTTGCCGCAGTTTCCTTCGTTCCAGCAGACGTCACTGCCCGGTACTTTCACCGAGCACTTGTCGAACCGCCACAAGATGACGTTGTGGTGAACCGCCGCGCCCTTGATGTACTCGGCGAGGCGCGAGCCTGTGCGCGGCCCGGCGGAAATCGTCAGTGACCCACAGGTCGAGAGCTCGGCGTTCCAGGTCGCCATCGCGTTTTCGACCGCGGTGAACTCGGCATCGCCGGTGTTCTCGGGATTTCCCTGGTCGTTGATTTCGAATTTGATCTGCGTGTTCTCTTTCCAGAACAGACAAAAGGCGTTCGGGTTGACGTCGTTCGTGCGCGTGCGCGTGTAAGAGGGGCAGGCCTGAGACATCGAGAGGGCGAGCAGCGCGCTGAGAACCATGGCTTTCCCGACCCTATCAGGCGCCGAACAAGACGCCGCCGCGCTGGGAAGCGTCGAGGGTTCCGCAAGCGGCTCCGATGTCTTTGCCGCCCGAGTAGCGGCGGGCAATCGGGGCTTTCACGATCTGCAGATGGTCCCGAAACGCTGCGAGCTCTTCGGGCCCCGGGGGCTGGTACTTGCCGGTCGGATCCGTCACGTCGATCAAATCAATCTTCACCGGAATTCCCGCGAACGTCTTCGCGAGCGCCTCGGCGTCTTCACGCCCCGTGTTGAAGCCGGAAATCATCACGTACGCGAGCATCGCGCGCTCACGCCGCGTCGTCGCGTAGGTGCGAATCTCGTCGACGAGCGCATCGAGCGGCCACGTCTTCTCGACGGGCAGCACCTGCGCGCGTTTCTCGGGAATCGCCGACGTGATGCTGAACGCGAGCCGGTATGGAACTTCTTCCGCGATGTAGCGGCGAATGCCGGGCACCCAACCCGCGGTCGAGAACGTGATGCTCTTCGACGAGATGGCGAGGCCTGCGGGGTGGCACATCACGCGCGCGGCCTTGGTCGCTTCATTGAAGTTCAGCAGCGGCTCGCCCATGCCCATGAAGACGATGCCGCGCACGGGGCGGTCGGCCTCGCGCCGAATCTGCAGCACCTGATCGATGATTTCCCAGGCCTCGAGGTTGCGCTTGAAGCCCATCTTTCCGGTCATGCAGAAGTCGCACGCCAGGGCGCAGCCGACCTGCGACGAAACACAGACGATGTACTTGTCCTCGAAGATGGGAATGCGCACCGCTTCGAAGCGGCCGCCTGCGGAAGAGGTGAAGAGGTACTTGGCGAAGCCGTCGTCGGCTTTGCGGCGCTCGACGATTTCCAGCGAAGGCAGCTCGGCGTTGGCCTGGACCCAGTCGCGTACGCCCGCGGGCACCTGCTTCGCCGCGCGCACGTCGGCCATGTTCTGAGCCTGGTGCGCGAAGACGGACGCGAACACTTTGAGCGCTGCGACACGGGTGGCCTGCGCCGGCACGAGCGCCGCCTCGAGGCCCGCGAAGTCCTGCGTCTTGAGGTTGATCAGCGCCACGGCGCGCTTCAGGTATCAGCCTTTGAGGCGCACGCCCAGCCCCGGGGTGGAAGGCAGCGAGTACGACGGGCCGTCGGCGAGGTAACCGCCCTCGAACGGGTCTTCGGCCAGCAGCCAGGCGGTGTCGAGGTCACAGAACTCGACGCCTCCGAGGGCTGCTGCCAGATGTGCCGCGGCCGTCATCCCGAGGCGCGTCTCGACCATGCCGCCGACCATGCGTGAGAGGCCGTGGCCTTTCGCAGCGGCGCCGATGAAGAACGCGTCGAGCAGGCTGCCGGACTTGGCGATTTTCAGGTTCACGCCGTCGGCGGCCTTCGCGTCTTTGACGGCGTAGAAGTCTTCCAACGTCTTCACGGACTCGTCGGCGAGCACGGGCACGTCGAGCGCGGCGGCGACCTGCGCGAGCTCTTCGATCGAACGGCAGGGTTGTTCGAAGCACTCGAGGTGCGCCCCGAGACGCGTGGCCTCGCGGGCGTAGGTGATGGCTTCATC
>JAYUXE010000029.1:0-2653 GCA_043753165.1 Archangiaceae bacterium
CCGATCGGCGCCGGCGCCCGCGGAATGCCGGTGTCCGTTTTCTCGAGCGCCACCAACGACATGCCGGTGGGCGTGCAGTCGCGAACGCCTCCGTCCTGACTCGTCGTCGGAGCCCGGGTGAACGCCGGCTGGAAACAACGCACCGCCGCCGCCTCGCCCGGTCGCGGGACGCTGACGTCGAGGGCGTACAGCAGCGAATCTTCCGAACGCGTCGGCACGAACAACCGGGCGCCGCCGTCCATCGGCAGTGCCGCCATTTCCCCGGCGAACGGAGGAATCAACGCCGTGTTCGCGTTCGTCAGCTTCAGGTCGAGAATCTGAACCGGAGGCCCGAAGCCCGCGTCGCCAAACGGGGGCAGCCCGATCAAGTCGAGGTCCAGCGCGGTCACCGAGCCGAAGTCGTAGCGCTTGTCGAAATCCGAGCTCGCCACGTACAGGACGCCTTCGCTCTCTTTGCCGCCGGTGAGCGCAGGCTTGTCGAGGTGAACCATGCCCCGGGGCGAATAAAACTGCCCGACCGGCGGAAGCTTCTCGACCGTCTGCGGAGGGCAGCCGGTCAACAGCACGGTCGCGCCGACTATGAAAAGGACACTGCGCATTTGTTGGGGGGCCTAGCAGACCTGACGATCGAAGGCGCTTTAGATTTCGCTCTGAATTTGCGCGAAGTCCGCCACGCGGTCGAACAGGCCCGCCACGTCCATCAACAGACGCACGCGGTTCTGCATCAGCGCCTTGTCCTCGGCCATCACCATCACCTTGTCGAAGAACGCGTCGACCGCCGGCCGCAGCGTCGCCATCGCCTGCAGCGCCGTGCCGTAGTCGTCCCTGGCCACGGCGGTCGCCGCCTGCCCCTTCACCCCTTCCAGCGCTTCGTACAGCGCCACTTCCGGAGCGTCCTTCAGCAGCGCCTTGTCCACCGGGCCCCGCTGCACGTCCTTCGCCTGCTTCGCGACGATGTTCGCCACCCGCTTGAACGTCGCCGCCAGCGGAGCGAAGTCTGCCGAAGCCACCCGGGCCGCCATCGCGTCGAGCCGCTTCTTCGCCGCCACCAGATCGTCGAACCCGGCCGCCAGCACCGCGTTCGCCACGTCCGCGCGCGCCGCATCGGCCCACAGCTGCTCGAGCCGGCCCTTCACGAACTCCAGGATCTCGTCCTTCGCTGGCGCTGCGCCTGCCTTCACCTTCACGTCTTTGAGCTTCGGCGCCACGCCTTCCAGCGCCTTGTCGATCGCCTTGCTCAGCGAGTACCGGTAACCCTTGCCCAGCGTCAGGTTGATGATCGCGATGCAGCTGCGGCGAAGCCCCTGGGGATCTGCGGCCCCTGTCGGGCGCTTGCCGATCGCGAACATGCCGCAGAGGGTGTCGAGGCGATCAGCGAGGCCGAGCAGCGCTCCGGCGTCTTGCGTCGGAAGGCCGTCGTTCGCGTTGCGCGGCAGGTAGTGCTCGAAGATCGCCAGCGCGACTTCCTTCGGCTCGCCGCTGGCCAGCGCGTATTCGCGGCCCATCACACCCTGCAATTCCGGAAACTCGCCGACCATGCCGGTGACGAGGTCGGCCTTACACAGCTGCGCCGCGCGGTCGAGGGTCGCCAGCTGATCCTTCTTTCCCGTCTCGGTCGCGAGCCACGCGGCCAGCGCACGGAACCGTTCGACCTTCTCGGCCACCGAGCCGAGCTCTTTGAGCCAGGTGACGCGCTCGAGCTTCGGAATGCGGTCGGCCAGCGGTGACCGTCGATCTTCGTCGAAGAAAAACCGCCCGTCGGACAAGCGCGCCTGCAGCACGCGCTCGTAGCCCTTCACCGACAGCTTCTCGTCGCGCACCGGCGTGTTCGACACCGCGATGAACTTCGGCAGCAGCTTTCCGTTCGGATCCAGCAGCGAGAAGTACCGCTGGTGGCTCTTCATTTCCTGCACCAGCACTTCGGGAGGCAGGTCCAGGTGCTTGCTGTCGAAGCTTCCGACCACGGGGCTCGGCAGCTCGACCAGGTTCGTCACCTGATCCACCAGCGCGTTGTCTTCGAGCAGCTTGCCCCCGGCCTTCACCGCCGCGGCAGAGATTGTCTCGACCACCATCGCGCGACGCCGCGGGATGTCGGCGATCACGTTCGCCTTGTCCATCGCCTGCTCGTAATCGGCGGGCTTGTCGATCTGGATCCAGCCGTTGCTGAGGAAGCGGTGGCCGCGCGTCTGCCGGCCTGACTTCACGTCGGCGAAGATCACCGGAACCACCTCGGAGCCCAGCAGCGCGATGATCGACTGCAGCGGCCGAGCGAAGCTTCCTTCGACGTTGCCCCACCGCATCGACTTGCGGAACTTCAAGCCATGCACCGCGTCGTGCAGCACGCCGGGCAGAATCTCTGCCGCCCGACCACCCTTCTCTTCCACCTGCGCGCCCAGGTACTCGCCCTTCGCCGTCGTGATCCGCTTCAGCTGCTCGACGTTCAGCTTGAGGCCTTCGGCGAACTTGATCGCCGCCTGCTTCGGCTTCCCGTCGGCATCGAACGCCGCCTTCACCGACGGGCCCAGCTGTTCCTTCGTCACGTCCTCGCCCTTGTCGGCGACCTCTTTGACGAGAATCGCGAGGCGGCGCGGCGTGCCGAACCGGCGCACGTCGCCATGCTTGAGGCGGGCAGCCGCGAGCCCTTCGGTCAACG
>JAYUXE010000030.1:0-2652 GCA_043753165.1 Archangiaceae bacterium
CGCGCGTCGATGGAAGTGCGCAGCGCCGTCGTCTACGCGACGCTGATTGTCGCGCTCGTCTTCGTGCCGGTGTTCATGCTCGACGGCCTCGCGGGGGCCTTCTTCCGCCCGCTGGCCACTTCGTATCTGCTCGCGGTGGCAGCGTCGCTGCTCGTGGCCCTGCTGGTGACTCCGGCGCTGTCGCTGATTTTCCTCGGGCGAAAGACCCTGGCGGTGCGTGAGCCGCCGCTGCTCGCTCCGCTGCGCCGCGCCTATGCGTCGATCGTGGGCCGGTTTCTCGACCACCCGCGGCGGGCGATCGGGTTGGCGGCAGCGGTGACTGCGGGCGCGTTGGCCCTGTTGCCTTTGTTGGGCGAGAACTTTCTGCCCGCTTTCAAAGAACGCGACTTCCTCATGCACTGGGTCGAGAAGCCGGGTGCGTCGCTCGAGGCGTCGGCGCGCATCACCCTGGCCGCGAGCCGCGAGCTGCGCGGCGTGCCGGGTGTTCGAAACTTCGGCGCGCACATCGGGCGTGCTGAGGTCGCCGATGAAGTGGTGGGCCCGAACTTCACCGAGCTGTGGCTGAGCCTCGACCCGGCAGTCGACTACGACCTGACCGTCGCCCGGCTTCAGGCAATCGTCGACGGCTACCCGGGCCTCTACCGCGACCTGCTGACCTACCTGCGCGAACGGGTGAAAGAGGTGCTCACCGGCGCAGGCGCTTCCGTCGTCGTGCGGCTCTACGGGCCGGACCTGGCTGAGCTGCGAATCAAGGCAACGCAAGTCTCGAAGGCGATTGCCGACGTGCCGGGCATCATCGATTTGAAGGTCGAGCCCCAGGTGGACGTGCCGCAGATCGAGGTCGCCGTTCGACCCCAGGCGGCCGAAAGGTTCGGCTTGATGCCCAGCGAGGTCAGGCGTTCGGCCACGACGCTGGTGAGTGGCACGCGCGTGGGCCAGATCGTCGACGGCCAGGTGCCGGTCGACGTCGTCGTCTGGGGCCTGCCTTCGCTTCGGCAGGATCCACTGGCGATCGCGGCGCTCAAGCTCGACACCGCCGCGGGCGGCCAGATTCCCCTGGGCGAAGTGGCCGAAGTCTCGATTGGCTCGAGCCCCAACCTCATTCAGCGTGAAGGCGCCTCGCGGCGGCTCGACGTCACCTGCAACGTGCAGGGCGGCAGCCTGGGCGCCGTTGCCACCGAGATCGAGAAACGCGTGCGCGGCCTTTCGTTCGCTGCCGGGTACCACCCCGAGTTTTTAGGCGAGCTCAAGGCGGCCCGCGATTCGCGCCGCCAGCTGCTTCTGTTTTCGATGCTGTCACTGGTCGGCATCTTCCTGGTTCTCCACGCCGACTTTGGTTCGGCGCGGCTGGCGCTGCTCGTCTTCTCGAGCCTTCCGTTTGCGCTTGCCGGGGGCGTCGCCGGGGCCTTTCTCTCGGGCGGCGTGCTCTCACTGGGCTCACTGGTCGGCTTCGTCACCGTCATCGGCATTGCCGCGCGAAACGGGATCATGCTGGTCAGCCACTTCGGCCACCTCGAGCGCGAAGAAGGGGTTCCGTTCGGGCGGACGCTGGTGCAGCGCGGCGCGGAAGAACGCCTTGCTCCGATTCTGATGACCGCGCTCGCGACGGGGCTTGCGCTGCTTCCCATCATCGTGGGCGGCACCCGGCCGGGCCACGAGATCGAGCACCCGTTGGCCGTCGTCGTTCTGGGGGGGCTGTTCAGCTCGACCCTGCTCAACCTGCTGGTGATGCCCGCGCTGTACCTGCGGTTCGCCCGCCCCGCTCTACCGAGGAAACAAACGTGAAATTCAGCTTCGCCTGGGCCCTGCTTGCCATCTGCGCCGTTCTTCCTGCGGAAGCGTTCGCCGAGAAGAAGGACACCACGGTCATCGTCGTCGGCGGCTCGGAAGGCGACGGCTTCACGGCGACGTTGAGCGCGCTCGAGGCCCGGCTGCGCGACGCCGACCCGAAGGGCACCGTCGTCGTCTTCACCGGCAACTACGGGCACGGCGAGATGCCCGAGAGCAGCGCCGACGGCCGCGCCGCAGAAGAAATCGCCGTCCGTGCGCACGTGCTGGCGACGCAGGCTTTTTTTGCGCGAGGCGGCGCGGTGTACTTCGTCGCAGGCGACCGCGACTTCGCGGGGTCAGGCACGCGCGCGGTGCGCCGGCTGCGGAAATTCCTGAACAAGGAATTCGAGGCAGCGCTGGGCGGCGCCGAGCGCGAGGTCGACGTGATGCCCCAGGCTGCGTGTGGCACGCCCACCCAGCTCGAGCTGACGAAAGGGCTCGGCGTGCTGCTGGTGAACTCGCAGTGGTGGATGCAGGACTTCCGTGACGATCGCGACTTCAACGAAGGCTGCGAGGTGAAGACCCGCTTTGCGTTCAACCAACGGCTCACCGACGCGTACCGTGAATTCCGCAGCCGCCGCCTGATCATCGTCTCGCACCACCCGCTCGACAGCTATGGCGAGCGCGGCGGGGCCTTCACGGCGGCCGCCCACGTCGACCCCTTTCCCATCGCTGGCACCGCCTGGGTGCTGGCCCGCCAGGCCGGCCTCGTGCCGCAGTACCGCAACCACCCGCTGGTGAATTCATGGGTCCAGCTGCTGTTCGACGAAGCGCAGCGAAATGGCGCGTACGTGTTCGCCTCGGGGCATGACACCGGGCTTC